>CAIXSE010000282.1 GCA_903921965.1 uncultured Thermoleophilia bacterium
CGACCCCGATGTGGAGCACACCCGCCGCCTGCGCGAGCTCTGCGACCTGCAGGTGTACGCCGGCAACGACGACATGCTCCTGGACGTCCTCGAGATGGGCGGCGCCGGCGGGATCTGCGTGGCCAGCCACCTCGCCGGCAGACAGCTCGCCGACATGGCGAGGCTCGTGGGCGCCGGGGAACACGAGAAAGCACGCGTCCTGGACGACTCGCTGCGCGAGCTCTACCGGGTGCTGTTCATCACCGCCAGCCCCATCCCCGTGAAGACGGCGCTGAACCTCATGGGGCAGCCCGTCGGCGGGCTCCGCCTGCCGCTGGTCGAGGCCACCGCGGACGAGGCCGCCGTGGTGGCCGCCGAGCTCCGGCGGCTCGGGCTCCTCCCGTGACCGGCACCGTCCGCATCACGCCTCTCGGCGGCCTCGGCGAGATCGGCAAGAACATGACCGCGATCGAGCACCGCGGCAAGATCGTCGTCGTGGACTGCGGCGTCGAGTTCCCGCGCGACGAGATGCTGGGCATCGACCTGGTGCTGCCCGACATCACCTGGCTGCTCGAACGCCGCGACGACGTCCTCGGGTTCGTGATCACCCACGGTCACGAGGACCACATCGGGGCGCTCCCCTTCGTGCTGCGCCAGATGAACGTGCCGGTCTACGCCAGCCGTTTCACGCTCGCCCTCATCAAGTCCAAGCTGGACGAGCACGGGCTGCTGCGGACCGCCGACGTCAACGAGGTCAGCGAGACCTCGAAGTTCGGCCTGGGGCCGTTCGAGGTCTCGTTCGTCGCCGTCAGCCACAGCGTCCCCGACGCGCTCTCCATCGTGCTGGGCACCGACCTCGGGCCGATCATCGTCACCGGCGACTACAAGTTCGACCACACGCCCATCGACGGGCGCATCACCGACGTCAACACGTTCGCGCAACTGGGGCAGAGCGGCGTGCTCGCACTGCTGGCCGACTCCACCAACGCCGAGACGCCGGGGTCCACCCCGTCCGAGGCGCTCGTCGGCCAGGCCTTCCACCAGATCTTCGCCGAGGCCGAGGGGCGCGTCATCGTCGCCTGCTTCGCGTCGCACGTGCACCGCGTCCAGCAGGCGATCCAGATCGCCAACCTGCACGGCCGCAAGTTCGCCGTGTCGGGCCGCTCCATGCAGAAGAACGTCAACATCGCCAAGAGCCTCGGCCTGCTCAACATCCCCGAGGGCTCCATGCTCAAGCTCGCAGAGATCGACGAGTACCGCCCGGAAGAGATCCTGGTCCTCGCCACCGGCAGCCAGGGAGAGCCCCTCTCGGCGCTGACGCGCATGGCGTTCGACGACCACCCGCAGGTGGCGCTGAACGAGGGAGACACCGTGGTGATCTCGGCCACGCCCATACCCGGCAACGAGGTCAGCGTCATGACGACGGTGAACCGCCTGCTCAAGGTCGGCGCCACCGTCATCTACGGCAAGGAGAGCGGGGTGCACGTCTCCGGCCACGCCGCGCAAGAAGACATGCGCATGATGCTCAACCTGGTGCGCCCGCAGTGGTTCGTGCCCCTGCACGGCGAGTACCGGCACCAGTACCTGCACGCCGGCCTGGCGCGCCAGGCCGGCCTCGGCGACGAGCAGATCTTCCTGCTCGAGAACGGCGACGTGCTCGAGATCATGGACGACAACGCGGAGATCGTCGACAAGGTCCCCACCGGAATGGTCTTCGTCGACGGCCACGAGATCGGCGAGGCCGGAGGACTGGTCCTCCGCGACCGTCAGCAGCTCGCCGGCGACGGCATCCTGATCGCCGTCGTCACGATCGACGCACAGTCAGGCGACAGCGTGGCTTCCCCGGAGCTCGTCGCGCGCGGCTTCCTGCACGACGACGAGCGCCTCAAGGACGTCCTCGACGAATGCGGCACCGCGCTCGACGACCTCATGGACGAGCTCGGGCAGGTCCACGTCACCGGGCAGCGCCTCATCAAGGAAGACATCAAGGAGAAGCTCTCCGAGCTCGTCTACGCGCGCACCCGTCGCCGGCCGCTCATCCTGCCGGTCGTCGTCGAAGTCTGACGCGCGCGCCTAGGGATTGCCGCGCGCGCGTTGAATAAGCCACGCATGGCGACTGCACGCCCCAAGTCATCACGGAGGCGCGCGGGCGCCGCGTCGCGTCCGCGGTCCCGTGCGTCTGCTGCCAAACCGAGCCCAAGGACCACGCCGTCCGGGCACGGCCGCGAGCTGGCGGCCATCGCCTGCGTGGCCGTGGCCGTGTTCCTCGCCTTCGTCATCTACCTGGGCTGGGACGGCGGCTCGCTCGGCCGCTGGGCGGGCGGAGCGGCGCGCTGGCTCGTCGGCCTGCTCGTGTACGCCCTGCCGCTCCTCCTCTGCTTCGCCGCGTACCTCCTGCTGGCCCGCGGCGAGCAGCGCCCCCGCCGCGGGCTCACGTGGGGCCTGGGGCTGATCGTCGGAGCCTTCGTCCTCGCCGCGGCGGCAGACGCGTTCGGCATCTTCTCCGGGGACCGTCCAGGCGCCCTGTACCGCGACACCTACATGAGCGGGCACGGAGGCCTGACCGGTGAGACTCTCTGGGCGGTCACGCACCCCTTCATCGGGACCGTCGGTGTCGACGTGCTGGTCCTGGCGCTGTTCTTCGCCGGGGCGCTCCTGGTGACGGGCTCGTCGCTGCGGCAGTGGGCCGGGCGCTCGCAGCGCGGCGTCGCCGCCGCCGGCCGCGCCGCGCGCAGCCAGGCCGAAGCCTTCGGCGCCCGCCGCCGCGACGCGGGTGCCACGCGCCTGGTCGAGCTCGACGAGAGCCCCACCGTAGACTTCGGCGACCAGGCGCGCACGAGTGTCGTCGCCGTCCCCGGGTTCGGCCAAGAGGTGCCGGAGTACCTGCCGCCGGCTCCGCAGGAGACCCGGCCGGCACAGCCGCGCGGGCCGCGGATCATCGACGGCGTGTTCACTGCCCCGGAGTTCTACGGCGGCACGGCTCCGTCGCCGGCCGGGCCGGACCCCGACGACCTGCCGCCGCGCGGCAAGCACGAGCCCCCGGCCCTGCACGAAGACGAGGCTGCGGAGCACGGCGAGCAGCTTTCGCTCGCCGACAGCGATTCCGCCGAGCCCGAGGTGAGAGAGGCGGCCGTGAGCTTCCAGCAGGCCGAGAAGCGCCGCTGGGTGCTGCCCGACCCCGTGCTGCTGCAGCGCATCGGCGACCACACCGGAGAGTCGCCCGACGCCATCCGCAACGTGTCGCAGCGCCTCGTGGAGACCCTCGGGCACTTCGGCGTGACGGCCACGGTGATCGGCACCGTCTCCGGTCCGCGCGTCACGCGCTACGAGCTCCAGCTCGCGCCCGGCATCAAGGTGAGCCGCGTGGCCTCACTCAAGGACGACCTCGCGTATGCCCTGGCGGCCACCGACATCCGCGTCCAGGCGCCCATCCCGGGCAAGACGGCCGTGGGCGTCGAGGTCCCCAACGTGCAGGCGAACTACGTCTCGCTGGGCGACATCCACCAGCTGTTCCCGGCCAACGCCTCGCCGATGGCCTTCTGGATCGGCAAGGACGTCTCCGGCAAGGCCGTGATGGCCGACCTGGTCCCCATGGTCCACCTGCTCGTGGCCGGCACGACCGGCTCCGGGAAAAGCGGCTGCCTCAACGCCCTCATCAGCTCCGTGCTCCTGCGCGCCACACCCGAAGAGGTGCGCATGATCATGATCGACCCCAAGAAGGTCGAGCTCAGCGCCTTCGACGGCGTCCCGCACCTGCTCGCGCCGGTGATCACCAACCCCAAGCAGGCCACCTACGCTCTCGACAACCTCACGCGCGAGATGGATCGCCGCTACGACGTGCTCTCGCGCAACGGCTGCCAGCACATCCGCGCGCTCAACAAGAAGCTCGCCAAGGCCGGCGACGAGCCCATGCCGTACATCATGGTCGTGGTCGACGAGCTGGCCGACCTCATGATGGCGGCGCCCTCCGAGGTGGAAGACTCCATCATCCGCCTCGGCCAGCTGGGCCGCAGCTGCGGTATCCACCTGGTGGTCGCCACGCAGCGCCCCTCGGTCGACGTGGTGACGGGCATGATCAAGACCAACATCCCGTCGCGCATCGCCTTCGCCGTCGCCTCGCAGACCGACTCGCGCATCATCCTTGACCAGGGCGGCGCCGAGAGCCTGCTCGGCATGGGCGACATGCTGTTCAGCCCGCTCGGCAGCAACAAGCTGCTGCGCGTGCAGGGCGCCCTGATCACGGCCCAGGAGATGCGGCTCATCACCGGGCACTGGAAGAGGCAGGCGAAGCCCGAGTTCCGCGAGGACCTGCTCGAGAACCCGGCCGGGCCCGACGCCGAGCAGGCCGGTCAGGCCGCCGGCGGCGACGATCTGCTGGGCGAGGCCATCAAGACGGTCGTGATGACCGGAGCCGCCTCCGTCGCCCTGCTGCAGCGCCGCCTGCGCGTCGGCTACGCGCGCGCGGGCCGTCTCATCGACATCATGGAAGAGATGGGCATCATCTCCGGGTACGACGGCAGCAAGGCGCGGGCCGTGCTCATCGACGAGTCCGGCCTGCAGGCCGCGCTCGCGCGGGTGGCCGGCGACGGCGCACCGGACGAGGCACCCGACGTCGAGGCGGGGGAGGAACCGGACGAGGCCTGAACGAGGCCGGGGCAGGGGCGCCGGACGGTTTGTCAGGCTCCGGCGCCGTCACTAGACTGTGGGTTCGGGCGCTCGTTCTTGGGCGCCCGTGTCACCGAGGAGAGGGCAACCCGTCGTGTTCGAGATCGGCAGCACCCTGCGCGAGGCCCGTGTCCGCCGCAACCTCACGTTGCAGCAGGTGGAGGAGGACACGAAGATCCGCGTCAAGTACGTGCAGGCGATGGAGAACGAGGAGTTCGACATCATGCCCGGTCCCACGTACGTCAAGGGCTTCCTTCGCACGTACTCGGCGTACCTGGGCCTCGACCCCGACGTCATCATCGGGGAGTACCGCTCACGCGAGCCGCGCGCCTCGTACCGCGTCCACGAAGAACCGTTCGGGGGCGTGTCGACGCTCGGCAAGCCTCGCAGCCACCGGGGGCGGAACACGATCGTACTCATCGCCGTCGCCTGCCTCGTCGTCCTGGGCGTGATCTGGTACCTCGGCCGGGACCAGTCGCCGGAGTCGCAGCTGCCCGCCAAGCCCGACGATCTGGGGCTCGCCAGCAGCTCACCCACGCCGTCCCCGTCGCCGATCCCCACGGTCACGCCGGTGCCGGTCAAGGACATCGTGAAGATCACGGCCAAGAAGGGGGAGTGCTGGATCGAGGCTCGCCGGGACGGGCCCGAGGGCGTCAAGCTGTACTCGGGCACCATCAAGGACGGGGAGCGCAGGAAGTTCCGCGGCAGACACCTCTGGTTCAGCCTGGGCAATCCGGCCGCCGTGCAGTTCCTTGCGGGCGGCGAGAAGGTCAAGATGGAGAGCGACGTGGGCCCGTGGCCGGTCGAGGTCGTCAACGGCAAGGTCACGCAGGGCACAGAAACGACACAGGTGACGCAATGAGCAAGGAATCGTCGTTCGACGTGGTCTCGAAAGCGGACCTCAACGAGGTGCGCAACGCCGTCAACATGGCGCAGAAGGAGATCGCCACCCGCTACGACTTCAAGAAGAGCGTGAGCGCCGTCACGCTCGAGGGAGACGCGCTGGTGCTGGTCTCGGACAACGACGGCAAGCTGAAGCAGGTCGTCGAGGTGCTCGAGGAGAAGCTCGTACGCCGTCAGGTGCCGCTGAAGGCCCTCCAGTACGGCAAGGTCGAGGAGGCCCTGGGGGGCACCGTGCGGCAGCGCGTCGGCATCGCCAACGGCATCCCGGACGAGAAGGCCAAGGCCATGAACAAGCTGCTCCGGCAGCACTTCAAGAAGGTCAAGGTCCAGATCCAGGGCGATACCGTCCGTGTCTTCTCGCCCAGCAAGGACGAGCTCCAGGCCGCCATGGCCGCCCTCCGCGAGGAGGACTGGGGCATCCCGCTGCAGTTCGTCAACTATCGCTGACGGCCCGGCCGTCGCGGCTGGTCCGGCCGGCCCGGCGCTCCCGGCATCGTCGAGTGTGGGGGTGACCACGGGCGCGACGTACTCCATCCAGACTCTCGGCTGCCCCAAGAACGAGGCCGACTCGGACGCCCTGGAGCGTCGTCTGCAGGCAGCCGGACACCGTCCCGCCGCGGCTGCCGCGGCGGACGTGGTCGTGGTCAACACCTGCGGCTTCATCGACGCCGCGAAAGAGGAGTCGATCGACGCGATCCTCGACGCGGCCGAGGTCGCGCACGCCCACGGGGGGCGGGTGGCCGCCGTGGGCTGTCTGGTGGAGCGCCACCGCGACGAACTCGCCGCGGAGCTGCCCGAGGTCGACCTGTGGTGCGGCCTGGACACGGCGCCCCTGCTGGCGGCGCTGGCCGCGAGCGCAGGCCGCGGGCGGGGTGGGGAAGAGGCCGCCGCTCGCAGGGCCTCTGCCGTGCCGGTGCCGCGGCGCCCGCGCCCGGTGGCCGCGTACGTCAAGATCTCCGACGGCTGCGACCGGCGGTGCGCGTTCTGCGCCATCCCGCTGATCAAGGGCGACTACGAGGTCGTCGGGCCCGCCGAGGTGCTGCGCACCGCGCGCGCGGCGCTGGCCGCCGGCGCCCGCGAGCTCGTGCTCGTCGGGCAGGACACCTCGCGCTGGCGGCAGCCGGGCTGGGGAGGGGTGCGCCGGCTCCTCGCCGCGCTTGCCGGACTGGAGCCTCCTCCGCTGTGGCTGCGTCTGCTGTACCTGCAGCCGGACGGCATCGACGACGAGCTGCTCGAGGCGCTCGCCGCCCACGCCGTCCCGTACGTGGACGTCCCGCTGCAGCACGCGTCCCGGGACGTCCTGCGCCGGATGGGGAGGACGGGCGACGGCGACGCCTGCCTGCGTCTCCTCGAGCGCGTGCGCGCGGCGCTGCCCGGCGTCGCCGTGCGCTCCACGTTCATCTCCGGCTTCCCCGGCGAGACCGACGCCGACCACGAGGAGCTGCTGGCCTTCGTGCGCGCCGCCGGTCTGGCCGCCGCCGGGGTCTTCACGTTCGACGCCCAGCAGGGCACCGCGGCCGCGGAGCTGCCCGGCCAGGTCGACGCGGCGCTCGCCTTCGAGCGCGCCGCCAAAGCCGGCCAGGCGATCGATGAGCAGGCGGCCCGGTTCTGGGGGGCGCTCGCCGGGCAGACGCTCGACGTCCTCGTCGAGCGGGGCACCGCGCGTGACGGCGGCGTGGCCGTGGGCCGCAGCGCGCTGCAGGCACCCGACATCGACGGGCGCACGCTCGTGCGCGGCGCCCGCGTGCGGCGCGGAGACGTCGTCCGCGCCGTGGCCGTCGAGGCGGTCGGGTATGATGTCGAGGCGGTCGTCACCGGCCCTTCCCGGACATGAGCAGCCAACTCAACCTCGCCAACAGCATCACCATAGCCCGGATCCTGCTGATCCCGGTCTTCCTCGTGTTCCTGCTGGGGGGACTCCCCGATCCGTACGGCGACATCGCCGCGGCCGCCGTCTTCATCCTCGCCGCGGCCACCGACAAGCTCGACGGCTACGTCGCCCGGCGCAGCAAGCAGATCACCACCCTGGGCCAGTTCCTCGACCCGCTCGCCGACAAGCTGCTCATCGCCGCCGCGCTCATCGCTCTCGTCGCGCAGGACAGGGTGTCCGCCTGGGTGGCCACGCTCATCATCGTGCGCGAAGTCGCCGTCAGCGTGCTGCGCATCATCGGTGTCTCGCAGGGCGTCTCGATCCCGGCCGACAAGTACGGCAAGCTCAAGACGGTCCTCCAGATCGTGTACATCGTGTACGTGCTCGTCCCGACCGACAAGATCGCCGAGGCCATCAACGTCTCGACCCAGGTGGTCACCGTGATCCAGTGGGTCCTCGCGGCGGTCGTGGTGGTCGTCACTCTCGTCTCCGGCGTCAACTACTTCCTGAACGCGCGTGGCATCATCCACATGCCCGGCGCCGAGCAGAAGCCCGCGGGCGACAGCCCCTCGAGGTCCGGGGGGCCGGAGGGCGAGCGTGACGACGAGTGGTGACCTGCCGCGGGCGGCCGTCGTGCTCAGCGGCAACGAACTGCTGGACGGCCGCACGCGCGACACCAACGGAGCCTTCGCCGGCGCCGACCTGAGCGGCCGCGGCGTCAAGGTCACGAGCGTGCTGACCGTCGCCGACGACGCCGAGCGGCTCACGGCGGCCCTCAGGTACAGTCTGGCCGCCGAACCCGACATCCTCGTGATCGGCGGCGGCCTTGGCACCACGCACGACGACCTCACGGCCGCGTGCGTCGCCGAGACCCTCGGTGTCGGGCTGCGTGAGGACCCTCAGGCGCTCGCCTGGGTCGAAGAGAAGGTCAGGTTCGTCGCCGAGCGCCGGCACGTGCGCTTCGACGAGGTCTTCCCGCTCGCCCGCCGCCAGGCGCTGCTGCCCGAGGGCGCGACGCCCGTGCGACCGGCCGGCGTCGCCCCCGGCATCGCCGCGCGCCTCGGACCGACGCGCATCTTCGCCTTCCCCGGCGTGCCCTGGGAGTTCGAGTCCATGTGGACGGCCGTGGCCGGCACGCTCGCGGCCGAGGGGGTGTTCCCCGACGCCGTGGTGAGGATGGTCCGCATCTTCGGCGTGGGCGAGCTGCAGGTGGGTCCGGTGCTCGATGCTGCCCCCCACGACCTCCTGGAGACCGGCATCAACGTGGGGAGCGGGGAGGTGAGCGTGCGCCTGCGCTACCGGCGTTCCGGCGCCGCGGCGGCGCAGGCCGAGGCCGTCATCGGCGCGCTGCAGGCGGCCGTGCCCGTGTTCAGCACCGACGGTCGCACCGTCGACGAGCTCGTCGCCGACGGCCTGCGCTCGGCGGGGGCCACCGTCGCCGTCGCCGAGTCGTGCACCGGCGGCCTGCTGGGGGCGCGCATCACCGCGCGCGCCGGGTCGTCCGACTACTTCCTGGGCGGCGCCATCGCCTACGCCAACCAGCTCAAGATGGACCTCGTCGGCGTACCGCCCGGCATGCTGGCCCAGTACGGTGCGGTGTCCGAAGAGGTCGCCGGCGCCATGGCCGAGGGCGTGCGCGCCGCGACGCGGGCGGACTTCGGCCTGGCCGTCACCGGCGTGGCCGGGCCGGACGGGGGCTCTCCCGAGAAGCCGGTCGGCCTCGTGTACGTCGGCTGCGCCCGGGCCGACGGAACGCGCGTGGTGCGCGGTCACTACCCCGGAGACCGCGCCTCGGTCCGCGAGTTCAGCACCACGGCGGCGCTGCACCTGCTGCGCCGCGCGCTCGCCCGGTGAGCGCCGGCGGCGGGCGGGAGGTCCTGCGCCTCTTCGTCGCGCAGGAGCTGCCGCCCGAGACCCTCCGCGCGATCGAGGACTGGCAGGGGGCGGCCCTCGCGCCCCGGGACGACGTCCGCGTCAACCACGCCCTGCACCTCACGCTCGCCTTCCTCGGCGACGTGCCGCGGACGCGCTTCGACGACCTCGTGACGGCGCTCGCCGCGGTCGCCTGCGTACCGTGCCAGCTCGAGGCCGGCGAGGTGCTGTTCCTGCCCTGGAAGGGGCCCCGGCGGGTGGTCGCCCTGGCCCTCTCAGACAAGGACGGCACGCTGGCGCGCCTGCAGGCCGAGGTCTCCGCGGCGCTCGCCGCGACGGGCCTCTACGAGCCGCCGAGACGGCCCTGGCTGCCTCACGTGACGGTGGCCAGGTTCCGCCGTCCCGGTCACCCGTTTTCCCTGCAAAATGTCAACATCGCGCCGTTTTGTTCCGTCCGGACCGTCTTGTATAGTAGCCTCCTGGAGCGCACCGGCGCCGTGCACACTCCCCTGGCAGTCTTCCCCGCGTCCTGAGAGAGGAGCGCTACGTTGGACAAGGACAAGGCCCTCGAGGCGGCCCTCACACAGATCGACCGGCAGTTCGGCAAGGGCAGCGTCATGCGTCTCGGCGACCACCCCGTGAACGAGGACATGCAGTTCGTCCCCACCGGCTCGCTGGCGCTCGACATCGCTCTCGGCGTGGGGGGCATCCCTCGCGGCCGCATCGTCGAGATCTACGGCCCCGAATCGTCGGGCAAGACCACCATGGTCTACCACCTCATCGCACAGGTGCAGCGCCTGGGTGGCCAGGCCGCGTTCATCGACGCCGAGCACGCCATGGACCCGGTGTACGCCAAGGCCATCGGGGTCGACGTCGACAACCTCCTCGTGTCGCAGCCCGACTACGGCGAGCAGGCTCTCGAGATCGCCGAGATGCTCGTGCGCAGCGGCGCGCTCGACATCGTCGCCATCGACTCCGTCGCGGCGCTCACGCCCAAGGCCGAGATCGAGGGCGAGATGGGCGACAGCTTCGTCGGCCTGCAGGCACGGCTCATGAGTCAGGCGCTCCGCAAGCTGGCGGGCACCCTGAACCGCTCCGGCACCATCTGCGTGTTCACGAACCAGCTCCGCGAGAAGATCGGGGTCATGTTCGGCAACCCCGAGACCACCACCGGCGGCAAGGCGCTCAAGTTCTACGCCACCATCCGGCTCGACATCCGCCGCATCGAGACCCTCAAGGACGGCACCGAGGCCGTCGGCAACCGCTGCCGCGTCAAGGTCGTCAAGAACAAGGTCGCGCCGCCGTTCAAGCAGGCCGAGTTCGACATCATGTACGGCCAGGGCGTCTCGCGCGAGGGCACACTCCTCGACCTCGGCGTACAGCACGACGTGGTCGCCAAGAGTGGGGCCTTCTTCAGCTACAACGACGAGCGCCTCGGTCAGGGTCGCGCCAACGCCCGCGCCTTCCTCAAGGAGAACCCCGACGTCGCCGACGCCATCGAGGCGCAGATCCGCGAGAAGGCCGGCCTGCCGCCGCTCTCCGGCGCGGCGGCCCCGGCGACGGCGCAGAAGTCCGCCGGGAGCAACGGCGACGGCGCCCCCGAAGCCGTCGACCCGGTGACCGGCGAGGTCCTGTAGCCGCACCTGTGCCGGTCGTCACCGCGCTCAGAGGTACGCGCCGGGGCCGGGTCGAGGTGTACGTCGACGGGGAGCTAGCGTGCACCGTCGGCGAGGCCGCGGTGGCCCGCTGGCGGCTGCACAAGGGACGTGAGCTCGACCAGGCCGGTCTCGAGGCGCTCGCGCGCGACGCCTCCGCCGACCTCGCGCGAGCCGACGCCTACCGGCTGCTCGGCCACCGGGCGCGCAGCGCGTCCGAGGTCCGTCGCCGGCTGCTCGCCAGGGAGCACCCCCCCGAGGCGGTCGACGCGGCGATGCAGTCACTGGCCGACGAAGGCCTGCTCGACGACGCCGCCTTCGCCTGCAGCTACGTCGCCGACAAGCAGCGGCTGGCGGGGTGGGGCGAAGAACGCATACGCCGGGGCCTCGCCGAGGCCGGCGTGCCCGACGAAGACGTGCGGAGCGCCCTGGGCACGCCGGCCGAAGGCGAGCACGGCGACGCCGAGCTCGAGCGGGCCCGTGAGGTGCTGCGCCGCCGGGCCCCTGCCGCGGCGCCCTGCGACGACGCCGCCCGCCGCCGCGCGTACCAGTTGCTCGTCAGGCGCGGTTTCGCCTCCGGCGTCGCGTACGCGGCCGTACGCCTGTGGAGCGCGGGTGCCGAAGAGGGCGCGGGTCTTGACGACGAAGCGGACGGCTGACGCCGGGCCGGCCGTCAGCGGTCGAGCGGAGACTCCGTGTACCACACCTCGAGCTCCGTCCCGCGCCGCGAGCGGCGGTACAGGCCGGAGACCACGTACACGCCGAACGAGGCGGCGTACAGGACGAGCGTCGTGAGGATCGGCACGACCAGCCCGAGCCCGAGACTCAGGCCGAAGTCGACCGTGTACCGGGCCACCACCCACACGGTGAAGAGCACGAACGCCACTCCGGTGAGCGTGATCATCGGGATGCCGAACAGCTCGTAGCGGGACGCCGCCGACTCCCGGTACAGCTCGCGGCGCACGAACGGGAACAGCGCGCCCGTCGCGCAGGTCACGGCGAAGGCCAGGATGTTGACGAGCGCCACCGTGTTCAGGGTGAGCCGCCAGTACGGGGTGAAGGCATAGATCAGGCAGGGCGCCACGCACATGACGCTGAACAGCGTGATCGCCTTGACCGGGGCCTTCGTCCTGGCGTTCAGGTGTCCCACCCAGCGTGGGAGGATGCGGTCGGAGGACATCGCCATGAGCACCCGCGACGCGGCCAGCGTCGGGTTGGGCGCGTTCATCCAGAAGAGCGCGTTGAACACCAGCGCCACCACCACGGCGAACACCCGAGCGGACGGCGAGATGTCGGCCCACCAGAGGAACGGCACGGTGGGGACGGGCATCGCCTCGGGGTGCTCCAGGAACAGGAAGGCCGCCGACCCCAGGGTCTGCGGACCGATCTTCGCCGCGACCAGCCCCCCGATCACCGCCGAGAGCGCCGCGGACGCGAGCATCGCCCCCGCGATGATGTAGACCTGGGCCCGCAGGCGGTCCGCATCCCGCGTCTCACCTGCCTGCTGGGTGCTCCAGCCCGCGTACACGAGCATGTAGCCCGCCAGAGGAAGGATGGCGATCGTCTGGGAGATGTAGGAGCCGGTCCCGGGCGAGTAGCCGAGTGCCGCGGCACGAGACACGGCTTCGTGGTACACGGGCAGGCTGCCGAGGTCGTGCGTCCTCAGCAGCGCGACGACGACGGCCGCGAGGCCGGCCGCGGCGGCCAGCGAGAACCACCGCTGCCACCTCGCGTAGGTGGACATGCCGAGGATGATGGGTACGGCCGACCAGATGATGACGACGATCGACCAGAAGAGGACGCCCCAGGCGCTGCGCGTCCAGGCCGCGGCCGACATCAGGGTGCCGGAGTCGAACGCGATGCCCAGCGTGACGAGCAGCGGGCCTACGGCCAGCTGCGCGGCGCACCACCCCGTCACGGCGACCCACATCGTCCCCCCCAGGACGATCGCGGAGAAGCAGAAGACCGAACCGGTGCCGGTCGAGAGGATCCGCGCCTGGAAGTAGTACTCCCCACCGCTGCGCGGCATGCACGCGGCGAGGTACGCGTACACCAGCGCCTCGGCCGCGCAGAACACCACCGCCAACAGGCTGGCGATGACCCAGTTCCCCCTGGGGTAGATCATGTACGCCGTGAGGAACGCCAGGGCGAACCCCATGAGCACGTTCATGACCTGCATGTTGTAGAGCATCGCGTCGAGCGGGTACCAGACTCTCTCGACGCGCCGGCTCGGGTGCAGCGTGACGACCAGGCCGCTCGGGTCGGACCCCTCCGGCGGCTCGCTCAATCGAGCAGACCCTTCCTCATGGCGACGGCGACCGCGTGGGCGCGGTCCGAGACCTCGAGCGTCCGGTAGATGGCTTCCAGGTGACTCTTCACCGTCTCGACGCTCACGAACAGGTGCAGGGCCACCTGGCGGTTCGTGGCGCCGGCCGCGATCATGCGCAGGATCTCGAGCTCGTGCGGCGTCAGCAGCTCCTTGTCCCGGGCCCGCTGCTCGTCGCTCAGGAAGGCCTTCACGACAACTTCGTCGAAGTGCCGCCCGCCGGCCGCGACGTGCCTGATGGCGCGGAGCAGCTCGTCGGCGGAGGCGTTCTTCATCACGTAGCCGCTGGCCCCCGACTTCACCGCCCGCAGCACGATCTCGTCGTCGTCGTGGATCGTGAGCACGATGACCCGCGGCGCGCCGGCTCCCTTCTCGAGCAGCTGGGGGATGACCTCGAGGCCGTGCATCCCGTGCATCTGCAGGTCGAGGAGCACCACGTCGCACTCGAGCGTCTCCGCCCGCTCCACGGCCTCCTCGCCACTGGCCGCCTGCCCGACCACCTCGAGGTCGTCACAGGCGCTC
>CAIXSE010000283.1 GCA_903921965.1 uncultured Thermoleophilia bacterium
GTCGTCCACACGAGCGTCCAGGCGCCCATGTAGCGGCCGCGCAGCCGCAGGGGCGCCAGGTGCGAGACCACCGTCACCGAGAACGGCTGCAGCAGCGCGGTCCCGAGCGCGATGACCGCCACGCAGACGGCCGTCGCCGCGCCCTTCGGGGCGACGGCGGCGCCGAAGAGGCCGACGCCCATGAAGGTGCTGGCTGCGGCCATCACCTTCATCCGGTCGGCCCCCCGCAGGCGCCGCCCCAGCGGGTACTGCACCAGCATGTTGGTCAGCGCGTACAGCGAGTACAGCAGGCCGACCGTGCTGGACGACACGCCCACCGTGCCCCTCAGCAGGATCGGGAACGTCATGAGGAACTGGCCGTGGCAGTACAGCGGCAGCAGCGTGACGCCCGCGAAGGCCAGCAGGCGCCGGTCGCGCAGCACGTGGACGTAGCCGGCGAAGGTGTCGCGCACGCGGGCGTGCTCCGCCGCCGCGGCCGGCCGTGTCTCGGGCAGCCGCAGGAGCGCGATGACGAAGAACAGCGCGCAGAAGGCGCCCCCGACGACGAACGGCAGGCGGTAGCTCGGGTCGTGCCGCAGCAGCAGGCCGCCGACGAGCGGGCCGACCACGATACCGCCGGCGGCGGCCGTCCTCGAGATGCTGTACCCCTCGGTACGCCGCCCCTCGGAGACCACGTCGCTGATGATGGCGTTGCTGGACATCTGGAACATGCTCCAGCCGCACGAAGCCTCGAAGACGATGAGCAGCACGACGAGCGGCACGCTGCGCGCGAACGCGAGGCCGACGAAGAGGGTGACCGTAGCCGCGACGCCGAGCAGCAGGACGGGCTTGCGGCCGAGGTGGTCGGCGGCGGCTCCTCCGGCGACCTGCGCCGGGAGGCCGCCGAGCTCGGCGAACCCGTAGATCAGGCCGATGGCCGTCACCGAGATCCCGAGCTTCTCGTTGAGGAAGATCGACTCGAACGGGTAGCCGCACTCGTAGCCGAGCACGTAGATGAGCCAGCCGGCGGTGAGCAGCCAGAAGGGTCGCGGAAAGCCGGCGGCGTGCGCCTTGAGCCGGCCCACGATAGTCGTCCCGGTCGCTGTCGCCATCACTCCCGTCCCGGGGACCGGACGGGCCGCCCGCTTGCGCGGGCGGCCCGGGGTCCCACATCGTGCCTCGTCCTGCGCGGCGGCACGACGCCGGCCGCGCCCCGCGCCCAGCCTACAGCCTCTTCAGGCAGGCGACGGGCACGTCGAGCAGCTCGGAGATGTTGCGCTTGGCCTCGATGCCGCGGCGCGCGCCGGGCACCGCGGTGATCACGCCGATGTCCAGCTCCTGGCGCAGGCCGCGCATCACCGTGGAGTCGGCGAGGTCGTCCACGCTCACGTGGAGCTTGTCGGCCACGTACTTCTTCGCCTCGGGGAGCCGCTTCTTGGTGTGGAGCTGCACCCTGGCCACCAGGTCTCCGGTGGTCCTGATGCCGCCCATGCCCGACGCGAGAGCGTGGCTCATCGACATCCCGTAGGGATCGCCGGTGCCGACCTACAAGCCGTCCACGCGGCCGATCTCGACCATCGCCGCGCTGGCCCTGGTGAGCACGTCGGCCGGCGGGACCTCGAACATCGGCACGCCGCCCACGCCCATGCCCACGTTGGCGTGCACAGGGATGGAGGCGACGCGCGAGCACTCCTTGACGATGGTCACCGAGCGGGCCACGTTCCACGGCACCGAGCGGCGCGAGTTCGTGTTCACGACCGGGCCGAAGATGTGGGCTCCGGCCTCTTCGACGACCTTGACCTGCTGGTGCGGCCAGAGGCCGGCGAGGCGGTGGCCGTGCCACTCCACTTCGCCGTGGAAGCCGAGGACGAACTCGGCCGCCATGCCGACCTCGATGGCGAGGTCGGTGGTCTTCGCCAGCTCCTCGACCGTCATCAGCGTGGCGTAGAACTCGGCGTCGCCGATGGACGCCGTGGTGTCGAAGTTGATGCCGTCGGCGCCGACCTCGGCCATGGCCCGCGAGACGTACAGCATGTCCTCGCGGCTGGCCTCGGCGATGGCCATCTGCGCGTCGCGCGCGGCCTGCGTCTCGCCGCGCGGCAGCAGGTCGGCCGGGTTGGGGAACGGCCCGTCGGGCTGCGCGTACAGGCCGAAGTTGGGCATGGCGCCGTAGAA
>CAIXSE010000284.1 GCA_903921965.1 uncultured Thermoleophilia bacterium
GCCGAGGACGACGGCGGCGTGCTGCTGCGCTTCGAGGTGCGCGACACCGGCATCGGCATGACGCCGGAGCAGATGGAGCGGCTGTTCAGCGTCTTCGAGCAGGCCGACAGCTCGACGACGCGGCGCTTCGGCGGTACCGGCCTGGGTCTCGCCATCAGCCGCCGGCTGGTGGAGCTGATGGGCGGCACGATCGACGTGCGCAGCGAAGCCGGGGCCGGCACGACCTTCTGGATGGAGATCCCGTTCCAGCGCTCCGCCCAGACGCCGCAGCAGCTCGCCACCATCGAGTCGCTGCGCGGCTCGCGCGCCCTTGTCGTGGACGACCTCGAGGACGCGCGCGAGATCCTCGCGGCGATGCTCACGGAGTTCGGCATGCGCGCCGATACGGCGGAGTCCGGCGAGGCCGCGCTCGAGGCCGTCATCGGCGCCGACACGGCCGGCGACGCCTACCAGCTGCTGATCATCGACTGGAAGATGCCGGGCCTCAACGGCGTCGAGGTGGCGCGGCGCCTGCAGGAGCTGCCGCTGGCGCACCGGCCCAGCTACCTCATGGCGACCGCCTACGGCTCGCAGGTGCCGCGCGACGCGGCCGGCGCGGCCGGGGTGACGCGGGTGCTCACCAAGCCGGTGACGCCGTCGGTGCTCTGCGACGCGCTCATGGAGTCGATGGCGGGCGCCGTGGCCTTCGAGGCGGCGCCCGCGGGCGAGCTGGACGACGAGCTGCGCCGGCGCCGCGGCGCGCACGTGCTCCTCGTCGAGGACAACGCCATCAACCAGGAGGTGGCGACGCTGCTCCTCGACGCGGCCGGCATGCGCGTGAGCGTCGCGGGCAACGGGCAGGAGGCCGTGGACATGGCCTCGGCGACGCGCTACGACCTCGTGCTCATGGACGTGCAGATGCCCGTCATGAACGGGCTCGAGGCCACGCGCCTCATCCGCGGGCTCCCCGGCTGGCGCTCGGTGCCCATCCTCGCGCTGACGGCCAACGCCTTCGAGGAGGACGGCAAGGACAGCCTGCGGGCCGGCATGAACGACCACGTGGCCAAGCCCGTCGAGCCCAGGGTGCTGTACCAGCACCTTGTCAGGTGGCTGCCGCCGCGCGACCAGGAGGACGACGCCGGCGAGGCGGCCGGCGGGCAGCCGCAGGCCGACCTGCCGGAGGAGCTCCTGGCCGTCGACGGCCTGGACACCGCGGCCGGCCTGCGCACGCTCATGGGCGCCACCGGCCGCTACGTCGACCTCCTGCGGCGCTTCGTCGACGGCCACGCCGGCGACGCCGCCGAGGTGGTGTCGCTCGCGTCGCAGGGCGACACCGAGGCCCTGCGGCAGAAGGTGCACACCGTCAAGGGCGTCGCCGGGACCCTCGGCGCCCTGCGGCTGCAGGCCGCGGCCGCCGAGCTGGAGACGGCGGCGCGGCGCCGTGAAGACGTCGAGGTGCTCGGCCGTGCGGCCGACGTCGTCGCCGCCGAGCTGGACAGGCTGGTCGCGTCGCTGCGCGACGTGCTGCCCGCCACGGCCCCGGCCGAGGACGCCGGGGCCGTGGACTGGCTGCAGGTCGCCGACGTGCTCGCCCGTCTCGAGCCCCTCGTGGCCTCCGGCAACACGGCCGCGAACCAGCTGTACGAGGAGGAGGCCGAGGTCATCGCCGCCGCCTGCGGCGACGGCGCACGCACGCTCGGCCGGCAGCTCGCCGACTTCGACTACGACGAGGCCCTCGGGACGGTGCGGGACCTGCGCGCGACCTGCGTGCCCGGCGCCTGAGCGGCGCCGCCCTCGCGCGCGCCGCGCGCCGCGCAGCACGCCGCGGCGGGCGCGCACTCCAGCCGCGGCAGCCATCTTCCGATACTGTTGCGGACCGGTACGGCCGAGGCAGAGCTCGGCATCGACTACGCGGGGCCGATCTGGCGCGGCGTCGGAAGGGAGAGGTTGTGAAGCGGACAGACCACACTCGTGAGCGCAGGTACGGACGCCTGATGAGGACCCTGCCGGTGCTCGCGCTCGCGGCGCTCGCGGCGTCGTTCCTGCTCGCGGGGTGCGGCTCGAGCAGCACGTCGGGGTCCGCGACCGCGGCTCCGGAAGCCTCCGCCTCGCCGGGCGCCGTCACGCTGACCGCAGACGAGCAGGCCTGGCTGGCCGACAAGGGCACGCTGCGGGTCGGGGCGTTCAACGACTACCCGCCGTTCGGCTTCGTCGACGCCGACGGCGAGGCCGTGGGCATCGCCGCCGACTACTGGCGGCTGCTCGGTGAGCGTCTGGGCGTCGGCGTGGAGTTCGAGCCCCTGCTCTTCGACGACCAGCTCGCGGGCCTCAAGGACGGCACGTTCGACTCGCTGCAGGGCATCTTCCCGCTCGAGAGCCGCAAGGAGTGGTTCGCGTTCACCTCGCCGTACTACGACATCCCCACGCGCATCTTCACCGACGGCGCCACCGGGATCGCCTCCCTGGACGACCTCAAGGGCATGAAGGTCGCCGTGGTCAAGGGCGACTCGGGGGAGCAGATCGCCGACGAAGCCGGGCTCGAGACGCTCGTCGTCCCGGGCTACGAGGACGCCGTGAAGGCGGTCGGCGACGGCAAGGCCGGCGCCGCCATCCTCGACCAGCTGGTCGGGCAGTACTACGCGGCGCAGCTCGGGCTCAAGGGGATGCAGGCGGTCGGCGAGGCGGTGGCCGACGGTCAGATGACCCTGCCGGTGCAGAAGGACGACGCCGTGCTGCTGGGCATCCTCGAGAAAGGGCAGCAGATGATCTCGGACGTGGAGATCCAGGAGATCGTCGACGGCTGGCTGGAGTCCAGGTGAGGATCCTCGTCGTCGGCCTCGGCGTCATCGGCACCGGCTACGGCTGGGCGTTCGCCGAGGCGCAGCACGAGGTGACGCACCTGGTGCGAGCGGGGCGCTCGAAGGGTGCCGGCAGGCTCTACCTCGACATCCTCGACATGCGTCCCGGGCGGCCGCGCTGGAAGAAGGCCATCTACCGGCCGACCGTCGCGGAGTCGGTGTCGCCGTCCGACCGCTTCGACTTCGTGCTGGTGCCGGTGAAGCACTACGAGCTCGCCGCCGCCGTGCGCGAGCTCAAGGACGTGCAGCCGGAC
>CAIXSE010000285.1 GCA_903921965.1 uncultured Thermoleophilia bacterium
CGCTGGCCGAGGAACATCGGGATCGCGATCGCGGCGAGGATGCCGATGATGATGATCACGATCAGGAGCTCGATGAGGGTGAAACCCCCGGTACCGCGGAACCGCTTCATGTGCCTCTCCTCCTTGTCGACTGCCAAGCTTTTCACTTGCGGACTTCTCCGTGAGGCGTTCCTCCCGCCCGGCGCTTGCATCGGCACATGGTACGGATGACTTGACACCCTGTGCCCCTGCCGCCGCCCGCGTGGCGGAAGACCCTCTTGTAGCCTATGCTGCCCCCTGACCCATTGCCTGGACTAGTACGTCTGTCTAGGGACGGGCACCTGAGGGGCCTAGGTATCGTATCCTACCGAATCGGGGTGACGTGGCTGACACTCGGGGCTCCGGCCACGGCAGCAGAGACACCGGCCGGATTCCGCTGACGGATCCTGGAGCGGCTCCAGACGGGCGGCTCGCCCGGCTGCAACGGTCACGCCTCGTCCACTTCCTCATCCTCGCTCTCCCCTTCGTCGCCGCGATCGCGTGGACGCGAGGTCTCAGCCAGCCCTTCCCGGGGCTCCAGGCAGGCGACGAGCCTTTGCACTGGGAGGTGGTCCGCGCGGTCGCCGGACGCTGGCCCCTGCCGCTGCTGTCGGGCTATGCCACCTGGTCCGGACCCCTCGTGTACTGGCTCATCGCCACCCTCGCACTGCCGCTGGGGGGCTCGCTCGTGGCGGCACGCTTCGTCGTCGCCTCGCTGTCCTGGGGGACGTGTGCCCTGGCCTACGTCATCTTCCGCGACCGGCTCGCCGCACGCCCCACCGACGCCCTGTGGCTGAGCCTTCTCCTGGCCGTCTCCCCGTTCTTCCTGGGGCAGTCGTTCCACGTCCTCACGGACAACCCGGCCTGGTTCTTCGTGGTGCTGGGGCTCGAGCGCCTGCTCGCGTACACGGCCCGTCCGGCGCCGGGGCGCTTCGCCGCGTTCGCCGCGTGCGTCGCGGCCGCGTCGCTGATGCGCCACATCTCGGTCTGGCTCGCGCTGCCGGGTCTCGTCGCTCTTCTGAGCGTCCCTATCCCGCGGAAGCGCCGGGTGGCGGACCTCGCGCTGCTCGTGCTCTCAGTCGTGCCTCTCGCGGCCCTGCTGCTGCACTGGGGCGGGCCGTTGCCCCCGGCGCCCGGGGCGGTTCCGGCGGCATCCCCCCTCGCGGCGGGCTTCAGGCTGCGCAACCTGCTCCTGACCGCGGGTGTCACGGGCTGGTACGCGGTGTTCCTGCTGCCGTCGCGCGAGGTCGCCGCCTGGTGGCGGCGGGCCAGGACCGACAGACGCTGGGCGGCCGCACTCACACTGCCGGCCGCGGCGGCGCTCGTCGCCCTCGCCGCCGGTGCCCTCGGCGTGGTGACCACCTACCTGGGTCTCGTGTCGCGTCTGCCGCAGCCACTCTTGAGGGGGTCAGGGCTCCTCTGGTGGATCCTGGTCCCGCTGGGCGCTGGCGCAGTGACGGCACTGGTCGCGACGCGTCTCGCCGGGGCCAGGGACCGCGTGCTCGCGGCCGCGCTGGTGGGCCTGCTGCTG
Organism: uncultured Thermoleophilia bacterium; assembly: GCA_903921965.1. Next base: position 1,550 of record CAIXSE010000285.1, read on the forward strand.
AGCGCCGTGGCCAACCCACGCTGGTACCAGCGGTACGTCGACGCCCCCGTGCTGCTGCTCATGGCTTGCCTTGCCGTCACGGCGGCCGCGGGCCTGACCCGGCTCGACCGGGAACGCTGGGCACTGGCGATCGCAGTGTCCGCGGCGGCCTACGCGCTGCTGCAGGTCTGACGCGGCCTCAGAGGAAAGCGAACGTGGCCATGCACGAGACGAGCTGGCGGCCGGTGGTCGCCCAGGTCTCCTTGGCCGCCTGCGCCCTCACCAGGTAGGCCCGGTCGCCTCTGAAGGCCAGCTGGACAGAAGCCGCCACATCGTGACCAGACACGGTGTAGGCGTACGTCTCGCTCACTGCCGGTGAGCCGTCCACGGTGCTCCACGCGAGAGGTTCCACGACCTTGAGACCGGGGAGGGTCCCGATCAGTGTGGCCAGCATGGCTTCGAAATCCGCCTTGTGCGTCGTGAAGTCGGCTTCCTTCGGCGCCGCGCTCATGCGGTAGACGGCGACCTCGAGCATGTCGACGGAGGTACCGCCGACCTTCGTCCCTGCCGGATCGGCGAAGAAGACCTGCAGCTCGGGAGCTGCAGGGTCCTTCGTGTCGGGAGGCATCTCGAGCTTCGCGAAGCCCGTGGGGTAGTCGACGGAGAACCCGTACTCGTGGCTCCCGTACTGCGTCACCGCGAACGTGGAGGCCGACGAGTGTGGACTGGGAGCGACGCTCCCGCCGGCGCCGGAATCGCCGGCCACAGCACCCCCGCAGGATCCGAGCGCGGCAGGAACGCCGAGGGTCAGGAGGAGCGCCACGAGGGCGCGGAAGTTCTTCATGGGACCTCCGATCGCCGTGTACCGCCGCCCGCGCGCCGCGCCGGGGCGGCGTCAGAAGAGCTTGTAGCCCAGGATGGTCTTGAGCTTGCCCAGGGCCTTGATGGACTCGCGCGAGACCTTCTTCTGCGAGAGTCCGAGCTCCTCCGCGACCTCCGACTGCGTGAGGTCGCGGAAGAAGAGCAGGTAGATGAGGCGGCGCTGGAAGGCCGAGAGCTTGTCCAGCGCACCGTACAGGGCGATGCGGTCTTCGATGGGCAGGGCGAACGACTCCTGCCTCAGGGAGTGCACCACGTCGCGGTCGGCACGTGCGTCGAGCTCGCTCGACGAGAAGGGCTCGTTGCGGCTGTGCAGCTCGATACGGGCGTACAGGTTCGTGACCTCCAGGATGCCGGCCTCGTTGATGTTCATTGCTTTTGCGAGCTCGCCCATGGTGGGCGGCCTCCCGAGCTTGCGCAGCAGCTCGGCCGACTTCGCCTGGATCTCGCCGTAGATCTTCTTGACCCAGCGCGGCTGCCGCATGAGCAGGGAATCGCGCAGGTGGTGCCGCAGCTCGCCGTCGACGATGGCCGTGGCATACGTGGAGAACCTGACCCCGCGGTCGGCGTCGAACCGCTGCGCGGCCTTGATGAGCCCGAGGTTGGCGACCTGCAGCAGGTCCTCGTACGGCTCGTGCGCATACGAGAAACGCTTCAGGATGTGGTGCAGGAGGTTCTGGTTGCGCCTGACCAGCTCGTCGAGCGCGGCGGGCGAGCCGCTCTCAGCGTAGGCGGCGACGAGGGCTTCGTTTTCCACGCACGTCTCCCCCGCCCTACTTCACGATGTTCATCATGTTGAAGATCGGCAGGTACATCGAGATGACGACGACGCCGACGATGCCGCCCACGCCGAGCATCAGGATGGGCTCCAGGATCGAGGTGAGCGACTTGATGCTGGCGTTGACCTCGTCCTCGTAGAAGTCGGCGATCTTGCCGAGCATGGCGTCGAGCGAGCCGGTCTCTTCACCGACGGAGATCATCTGGGTGACCATGGCCGGGAACACCGACACGCCCTCGAGCGGCTTGGTGATCGACTGGCCTTCCTTGACGCTCTGCTGGACCTGGTCCATGGCCTTCTCGATGACGGCGTTGCCGGCCGCCTGGCCGGTGATCTCGATAGCTTGCAGGATGGGCACGCCGGAGGAGATGAGCGTGCCCAGCGTGCGCGAGAACCGCGCCACGGCGAGCTTGCGGATGATCTGCCCGATGCCCATGGGGATGCGCAGCTTGATGCGGTCCCAGGTCTCGCGGCCGCGCTCGGTGTGCTTGAGCCTGCGGATGCCCCACACGAGGAAGATGACGGCCGCGAGGAAGATCAGCCCGTACCAGCTGCGCAAGAGGTCGGAGAAGCCCACCATGATGCGCGTGAGCATGGGCAGCTTGGCGTCGCCCAGCTCCTTGTACATGCCGGCGAAGATGGGGATCAGGAACAGCACCATGCCGAACAGCACGAGGATGGCGAACGAGCCGATGAGGATGGGGTAGACCATCGCCGACTTGACGGCCCGGCGGATGCTGTCTTCCTTCTCGAGCTGCGCGGCCAGCCGGTTCAGCACCTCGTCGAGGATACCGCCGAGCTCGCCGGCGCGGACCATGCTGACGTACAGCCTGCTGAACACCTTGGGGTGCTTCTCGAGCGAGTCGGACAGGCTGATGCCGGCCTCGACGTCGGCGCGGATCTCGCCGATGACCCTGGCGAGCTTCTTGTTGGGCGTCTGCTCCTCGAGGACGTAGAGGCAGCGCAGCATCGAGAGCCCCGAGTTGACCATCGTCGCGAACTGGCGCGAGAAGACGGTGAGGTCCTTGGGCTTGATGCGCCCGCCGATGTCGATCTGGCCCCAGCCCTGCTTGACCTCGTTGAGGTCGAGGACCGTGAACCCCTGGTTGCGCAGGGTGGCGGCGACGGCCGCCTTGTTGTCCCCGTCGATCTTGCCGACGGCCTGCGCCCCGCGCTGGTCTACGGCTTTGTAGGAGAACGTGGTCATGTGCCTCCCTCAGCCCCCTTCTTCCCCTTCGGTATCGGCACTACGCGAAAAACCTGCAGTCCTACTCGGCCGCGCCGTCAGCGGCCGGCAGCCACTGGCTGCCCGGGCACGCCCTGCGAGACGAGCCGCTCGAACTCCTGCGGCGTGCTCGAGCGCTGCTTCGCCAGCTCGCGGGTGATCAGGCCGCGCCGCACGAGGTCGGCGAGCGCGGAGTCCATGGTCTGCATGCCGAACTGCGTGCCGGTCTGCATGGTGGAGTAGATCTGGTGCGTCTTGCCCTCGCGGATGAGGTTGCGCACGGCCGGCGTGGGCACGAGGATCTCGCAGGCCACGACGCGGCCGCGGCCGTCCTTCGTGGGCAGCAACTGCTGGGTACACACGCCCATCAAGGTCGTGGACAGCTGCACGCGGATCTGCTCCTGCTGGTGCGGCGGGAAGACGTCGATGATGCGGTCGATCGTCTGCGGGGCGTCCTGCGTGTGCAGCGTGGCGAACACGAGGTGCCCGGTCTCGGCCGCGGTGAGGGCCGTGCCCATCGTCTCGGTGTCGCGCATCTCGCCGACGAGGATGATGTCCGGGTCCTGGCGCAGCACGCTCTTGAGGGCGCGGCTGAACCCCTTGGTGTCGGCGCCCACCTCGCGCTGGTTGACCATGCACTTCTTGTGGCGGTGGAGGAACTCGATGGGGTCCTCGATCGTCATGATGTGCTCTTCGCGGGTCTCGTTGATCTCGTCGATCATCGCCGCGAGCGTGGTGGACTTGCCTGAGCCGGTGGGACCCGTCACCACGACGAACCCGCGCGGCTTGCGCGTGAGCTCGTGCAGGGTGTGAGGCAGGCCGAGGTCCTCGAGGCGCTTGATGTTGAGCGGGATGAGGCGGAAGGCCGCGCCCAGGCTGTTGCGCTGGAAGTAGGCGTTCACGCGGAACCGGGCGCGCCCGGGGACCGAGTACGAGAAGTCGATCTCCCACTCGTTCTCGAGGCGCTGCCGCTGGTCCTGCGACAGGATGCTGTAGATGAGCTCGCGCGTGTCGTTCGCGCTCAGGCGCGGGTAGTCGAGGCGCTCGAGC
>CAIXSE010000286.1 GCA_903921965.1 uncultured Thermoleophilia bacterium
CGGGCGCAGACCCTCAGGCGGCGCGTCCTGGCGCCCGAGGGCGCAGAGCGCGCGCCGCCGCAGGCCTCTGTCTTCGAAGACCGGCGGCGCGTTGCCGAAGGCGTCCTGCGCCGGCTCGCCCTCCGGGAGCGAGGGCTTGACGAGGCACTCTATGACCGGCGCCTCGACGACGAAGGCATCGAGGCGCAGGCCGAGCGGAAGCGGTTCACGAGTGAGCGTGTCGACGCCCAGCAGGATGCTCTCTCCGACACGCAGCGAGCCGACCGCCGGGGGGAGCTCCCCGGCCAGCGCCAGCGGGATCGAACCCGAGTTGCCGCCCGAGACGAAGCGCAGCGGGCGGCCGATTCGCCGCTCGACGGCCGCCGCCAGCTCCGTGAGGCGGCCGAGGTTCCGCGGGCTCGGCCGTACGGCGCCGTAGCACGTGAGGTTCACGCCGATCCCGGCGAGCTCGACGTGCTCCATGCGCTCGACGGCGTCCACGAAGGCGGGCAGGTCCTGCGGCATCATGCCTTCGCGCAGGTCGCCGAGCTCGACCATGGCGACGACCCCGTGCCGGCGGCTCTGCCGCCCGCCGGCCAGGTCGAGCGCCGCGACCGTCGAGAGCTCGCTCTCGAGCGAGACGTCGCAGAGGCCCACGACCTCGTCGGCCAGCTCCGGGACCGGCGCCCTCAGGAGCCACACGGGCGCCTTGACGCCGGCGTCGCGCAGGCGCCGGACGTTCTCGAGGCGCGACTCCCCCAGTGCGACGGCGCCGCCCTCGAGCAGCGCCCTCCCGACCTCGGGAGACCCGCACGTCACCTTCGTGACCCCGACGACCTCGAGCGCGCCGAGCTCCCGCGTGACGCGGCGCGCGTTGGCGACGATGGCCGGCAGATCGATGTGGAGTGTCGCGCGGTCCAGCCTGGGCCTCTCCTGCATAAGACGTATGCAGGAGAGTATATACCCGCGCGGCCGGGCGCACAGCGCCCGCGGGCCTACCTGACAGTCAGAGTGGCCCGCCCAACCACGCTCGACGGATGGCCGGTGAGGTCGACGGCTCTCACGGTGATGCGGTACGCACCTCGGGCGAGGTCGCAGCGGAAGGTGAACGACTGCCACGCCGTCGAACTCCGTGTCACCGCGGTCCACTTGCGTTTGACCGCGCCGGCCTGCGTGCTGATCGAGATGGAGCGCTTCACGAGCAGGTCGAGGTCGTCCGTGACCTTGTACTGCAGCTTCACGAGGCCGCCCGGGCTGCCGGCCGCATCCCTGGCCCGGCACACGGGACCCGCATCGACGGTGGTCGGCGTCGGGGTGGGCGTCGGCGTGGGGCTGGTGCTCGGGGTGACGGTCGGGGTCGGGCTGGCCGTGGGGGTCGAGCTCGGGGTGGGCGAAGGAGAGGTCCCCGGACCGTAGATCCACTCGATGCCGGCCACATCTCCCGGCGAGGGCACACGACGCTGCACCTCCTTCACCTGGAAGCCGTACATGATCTTGTCGGCATCACCGGGCATGTAGAGGTCCAGCAGCATCAGCCAGTGGCCGAGTTCGTGCGACACAGTGCTCTGGATGTCGTAGCTCCCGGACCCCGGCAGGCCTTCTCCCCAGGTGAAGTTGTTGCTGATCTCCACGTCGCTCTCGCTGATGATCCCGTTCTCGGAGAAGAAGTAGGACGTCGCCAGCACACCGGGGGTCATGTTGTTCGCCCAGCAGATGACGTTGTGCCCGTCGTTGCTCAGACCGTAGTTGGCGGCACCACCGTCGCTGAAGGTGAAGGGCGTCCCGAGCGCGTTCCACATGCCGGCCCCGGCATCGACGAGGCGGCGCCGGAGCTCGTCGTCCAGCCCGGCGGTGTTCACGAGGTACGTGACGGAGTTGCGGTGCCACTTCTGCCCGCCGAACCCGAAGGTCACGCCGAAGTCGACGCTGTTGGAGCGCAGTCCGGTCACGGTCTCGACCACGACCGGTCCCGTGCCAGTGCTCGCCATGTAGTCGTCGAGCATCCTTGCCGGGACGACACAGGAGACCGTGTCGTCACGCCACAGGCGGATGTCGTCCGCGGAGATCGTGGCCGTGCCCTGCCTCCCGTAAGAGAACAGCACCGTGCCCCCGTAGCTGCCGAACCCGCTGCCCGCGAGGGTCACGACGCTGTCCGTCCCGGCAGACGCGACAGACGGACTGATGGAGGTGACGACGGGGAACCCCGCGGACTTCCGGGCGCCGACGGAGGCTGAGGTGGCTGTGCCGGCAAACCCCTCGGACACAAGACCGGCCGGGCCGGCCTTGCCCGCCGCACCACCCGTCCGCGCCGCAGCCGACCTCACGCGCCGACCGACGGCATCAATCGAGAGGCTGCTCCCCGCGATCCTGCTCCCCTGCACTTCGAGCGCGCCCTGGAAGCCGCCGATCACGGAGCCGTAGACGTCCACGAAGACGATCGCCCTCTCGCCCGCATGGAACCGGGCCATCCCTTCCACGACGACCCCGGTGCCGGTCTCGTCCAGTCCGCCGGGTATCTGGACGACCAACCGGCGAGTCTCCGCTCCCTTCAGGGTGTGAAGCACGCGCAAGGCGACCCGCGTCCTCACGCCCTCCGGGCCACGGACGAGCCGGGTGCCGAGGACCCGCGCGTCGACCACCGACACGGCCGATCTCGTCATCTGCTCCACGCTCATGGGAACGAGGGTGGTCGCCGAAGCC
>CAIXSE010000287.1 GCA_903921965.1 uncultured Thermoleophilia bacterium
ATCTGCTCCTGACTGTCACGGGAGGGGTTCCTGGTCCCACTCGGACGGCGTGTACACGGCGCCCGGCTCGCCGCCGAGGCAGAACAGCGCCGTGCCCGGCTCGAGCGCCACGGCGCCCCTCTGGCTCTTCGGGTCGGGCACGTACACGAACGTGCCGGCCGGGGCGTCGAACTCCTCGCCGTCGACCTTGAAGCGGGCGGACCCGCCGACCACGAGGTACAGCTCCTCGTGGCGCGTGCCCGACTCCGGGTCCTCGGTGTGGTCTTCGGTGAGGACGTCGCCGGCCTTCGGCGCCCGGAAGAGGTTGGTGCCGAACGAGCCGATGCCGAAGAACCTGCGGATGGGCTTCCACTCGGTCTCCGGGGCCCACTCGTACGGGATGGTCGGGATGTCGTCGATGCTCGCGGCCACGTAGCGGGCCGCGCCCTCCGCGCTGTCGCTCATGCGTGCTCCTCCCTGGGGTCGCCTGGGCGCAGCATACCCGCGGCGCGCCGGCTCAGACCTCCACCGGCGCGCACCCGCAGCCGCAGGCCGCACAGCCGGCCGGGTTCGCCGGCGTCTCCGGCGCCGGCTCGGACGAGCTCATCTCCCAGAAGATGTCCTCGCTGAGCGTCTCCCCCGGCTCCACGACGATGAACTCCTCGTCGTGCGGCCCGCGGATGAGCTTCTCGAGCAGGCGCAGGGAGCCCTGGAGCTGCTCCACCGGCAGGCCGTAGAACTCCGAGACGGTGTCGACGTACTCGTTGGCCTTCACCAGGTCGTAGGTGCCGGTGTCGATGACGGCGATGCGCGTGTAAGACTCCATGATCATCATGGCGACCATGCGCGCCTTCTCCTCGCCCATGCGCGGGATGACCTTGAGGTACTCGCGGTACGGGTCTTCGAGCTCCTCGATCCAGCCCCGCGTGTAGTAGTAAGTGCCGGGCTGCTCGGCGAACTCGCGCATGTAGGCGCGCCGCGAGCCGAGCAGGATCGAGATGCAGTCGTCGCAGGCCGGGAGGACCAGGCGGTGGGAGCCGGCCCTCAGGTCGGCGGCGCCGTTGGAGCAGCGGCCGTAGGCGAGCAGCAGCGTGCAGTCGCCGGGCGTCGCGTCGATGCGCTCCTGGATCTTCTCGCGGAGCACGTCGGGGGTGTCGTGCAGGAAGCCTTCGAGGTAGTCGACCGGGATGTCGCCGCGCAGCGCCTCCACTTCGTCGCGGAGCGTGCTGCAGGCGATGATCTTGGAATCAGTCATGGCCGCTGTTGCCTTTCCGTCGAGCGCCGGACCGGCGTCCAGTCTAGGGCATGGCGCCGGGAATGTCAGGCCGGATCGGTCTTGATTATGGTCAAGCCGGCCGCGCGTGCACTCACGCCGGAGGCGCTCCGTACGCGGAACGGGGGCGGGGCGCCCGTACCGGGCGCCCCGCCCCCGCCTCGTCGCGCCCGCGCGGGGCGGGCGCGACGGGGCTCAGGACCGCGTCACTTGGTGACCTGGAACGAGTCGCTGTGCTGCGTGCTCTGCACGTTGCCGGCGGCGTCGGTCGCGAACAGCTTGACCTTGTAGTTGCCGGGGGCAAGGTTGCAGGTGAAGCTCTTGGTGTACTCCTTGTTGGCCGGCTGGACGCCCTGGTTGAAGCTCTTGGCGACGGAGCCGTTCGACTTGTAGATCTTGAGGATGTTCGAGGTGGAGCCGGTGATGCTGTCGGCCTCGTACTGGATCTTGCAGGTCTTGCCCTTCTTGACGCTGGAAGGAGCGAACACGTCCGTGTCGGGACCCATGGTGCAGATGTAGACGGTCACGCTCTTCGCGGGCGACTCCGTGTTGCCGCAGTTGTCCACCGAGTAGGCCTGGACGACCTGCGGGCCGTCACCGGCGCCGCCGGCAGGGGCCGGCACCGTGATGATGCTGCCGGAGAGCACGAGGGCGGGCGGGACGCCGATGCCGTAGTACGTGGTCCGGACGCCGGGGCCCTGGAGCTCGGTCGCCGAGACGTTGAGGACGACCGGGGTGTTGTGCCAGTTGGTGTCGTTGCCGGTGATCGTGGTGATCGGGAACAGGGTGTCGGCCTGCAGGGTGAAGGCGACCGTGTTGGTCGGCTGCTGGCCGGCGCCGTTGCGCACCGAGAGGTTGAGCGTGCCGGCATTGGCGATGTCGGCGGCGGTGAGCTGGACGGTGAGCTGCGTGGAGCTGACGTAGGTGGAGGCATGCACCGTGCCGTTCACCAGCACCTGCGAGGCGTTCGTGAAGTTGGTGCCGGCGAGGGTGAGCAGGTACGGCTGGTAGAACTTCGCCCAGCCGCTCGTGGGGTTCACGGCCGTCAGCGTGGGCAGGAGGGCCGTGATGGTGAAGGCGACGGCGTTGGAGGTGACGGGCAGGTTACCCGGCACGGTGTTGCGCACGGTGACGCTGGCGGTGCCGGCGGTCGCTACCGCAGACGCCGGGACGGCCGCCTGGAGCATCGTGCCGCTGCCGATCTGCACGGGCTGCGTGTCGAGCGGCGAGCCGTTCCAGAGGACCACCGAGGTCATGCCGATACCGTTGTAGGGCTGGAAGTTGGAGCCGTACACGGTCATCGTGAAGGCGCCGGAGCCGGCGTCCTTCTTGTTCGGCGACAGGGACGCGATGACCGGGTTGTTCGAGACCGGCGGCGTACCCGAGATGGTGAGCACGTTGTTCTGGTAGACGCTCTCGTCGTAGTACTGGCCGATACGCCAGATGCCGGACACCTCGATGTTGTACGTCCCGGCCGACTCGAGATAGGTGTTGATCGAGGCGTAGATCGCGTTGGTGCCGGTCCAGTTGTACGTGGCGCTGAACGAGTCGTACGGCGCGGACGACTGGTAGAACGTGATCGTCGGATCGCCGATGAAGGCGTCCAGGTTGCCGCCGTAGATGATGATGTCCTGGTTGCCCCACGTGGTGTTGCTCATCGTGTTGGGGCTCACACTGGTCACGTAGGGATCCCCGGGCAAGGCCGACGCGGTCGCCACGACCGCGAGGCTGAGCACGAGCATCACGACCACCACCAGAAGCACTCCCAGACTGCGTTTCCTCATTGTCACCCTCCTACTCGACTACGGTCATATTCGTGGTCCTGTTGCGGACGAACGACCTGTTGCCGGACGTGGAGTCCGGCCCGCTACAAGCATTCGCCCCCGATTGCCTCTCACCTACTTATCGGCAGCCGTTGCCCAGTCTGTAGTCTTGCGGTGGTCCGCCCCCGACGACCTAGCAACGCGCCGGCGCCGTGAGACCTTACGGACCTATGTTCCCACGTTGTCGCCAGCCTGGACAACACACGGCGCCGCCGGCCCGCGCCGGGGGCGCGGCCGGGAGCGGCACGCGACGGGGAGCGCCGCGCGGTCAGGCGCGGCGCGGCTCGCGCACGAAGGCGAGCAGCACCGCCGCGCCGGCCGACGCGCCCACCATGGCCCACCACGCCGGCGCGTACGAGCCGGTCCGGTCGACGATGAGGCCGAAGACGGGCGGACCGACGAAGATCCCGATGTTGTCCAGGGCCGCGGTGACGCCGGCGGCGGCCCCCGCGGCGGCCGGGCCGGCGGTCTCGCCGGCCAGCGTGCCGAGCAGGCCGCCCCAGCCGACGGCGCCCAGCCCCAGCAGGACGAGGGCGGCGGCCAGCAGCGCGTAGCGCCCGGGGCCGGCGAGCGCCAGGACCACGCAGGCCAGCGCCGAGAAGCCGCACAGCGCCAGCAGCGCCGGCCGGCGGCGGCGGCCGAGCAGACGGTCGCTGATGAGGCCGCTCACGGGTTTGCCGACGGCGCCGGCTCCCTGGCAGAGGGCCAGCAGGCCGGCGGCGGCCACGGCCGTGTACGCCCAGTCCTCCTTGAGGTAGAGCACGAGGTGGGCCATCGCCGAGAACTCCACGACGCAGAGGCACATGGCGGCCAGGCCCAGCAGCAGGACGTCGCGGGAGCGGAGCACGGCCAGGAAGCCGGGACGCACGGCGGCGCGGTCGGCGGCCTCGTCGCCGGTCACCAGCGGCAGGCCCTGCTCCACCTCGTAGATCGCGCCCCCCTGGGCGGCGGGCAGCGGCACCCCGGGGCGGGGCCGCGGGTCGTGATAGGCGAGCGCCGCGAAGGCGCACACGGCGAAGGCCATGGCGGCGGCCACGAGGAAGCCGGCCTGCCAGCCGACGCTCAGCGCGAGCGCCGGCATCATGGCCGCCCCGAGCATGCCGCTGACGTTCACGGCCGCCTGGTTCACGCCGATCGCCGTGGCGCGCTCCTGCGCCGGGAACCAGAGCATCACGGCCTTGATCGCCGACGGGTAGATGAAGCCGCAGCCGAAGCCGGAGAGCACCAGGAACAGGAACATGACCCCGTAGCTCGGGGCCAGGGCCGTGAGGCCGACGAACACGCCGGTCACGAGCGAGCCGACGATGACGGCGAGCCGCACGCCGATGCGGTCCACGAGCCAGCCGGCGAGCAGCAGGGTGGGCGCGTAGGCGATGGCCGTGGCGCTCGTGAGGCCGCCGATCTGCGCATTGCTCAGGTCGAACGCGTCCTTGAGGAACGGCGACAGCGGACCGACGCAGAGCCGCGAGAGGAACACGACGAGGTAGGCGCACCAGACGACCGCCAGGGCGACGAAGCGGTACCGGGGCGCGGCGGGTGCGGGTGCGGCGGGGCTCACGGGCGCCGGCCGCCGCGGGCCGTACGCGGTCCGCGCCACAGGGCGGCGGCCGTACGGGTGCGGGGCGGGGCCCCCGGGAGGGGGGCCCCGCCCCGCACCCCGCGACCGCGCACGCCGGACGCACCGGCGGGCGCGGCGCCGCTCACTTGACCTTGAAGGTGTCCGAGTCCATGGCGCTCTGGGCGTTGCCCGCGGCGTCGGTGGCGTAGACCTTGTAGGTGTACTTGCCTTTCGCGAGGTTGCACGTGAACGAGTACGTACCTTTGACGTTGGAAGGCTTCTCGCCGATGCCGACCGTCTTGGCGCTGGCACCGCTCGACTTGAGGATCTTGAGCTTGATGGTACACGTCGGCGTGATGCTGTCGGCCCTGTAGCCGAGCTTGAGCGTCTTACCGCGGGAGACGCTGGCCGGCGCGGAGGCGGTGGTCGCGGGCCCGACGGTGCAGAAGTTCAGCGTGACCGTGACCGGCGGCGCCTCGGTGTTGCCGCACCTGTCGGTCGAGAACACCGACACCACCTGCGCGCCCTGCAGACCGAGGGCGACCGGGTCGACCGTCAGGGCGCTCCCGCTGAGGACGCTCCAGGCCGGCGTGGTGCCGGCCGGCGCGACGCCCCACTCGGTCTGCTGGATGCCGGGTCCCGCCGGGTCGTTCGCCGTCACCGTGAGCGTGACGGCGGTGTTGTGCCACGCGCTGTCGGCGCCGCCGATCGTGGTGACCGGGGCGGTGGTGTCGGCGGCCAGCGTGAGTGTCCGCGCCGCGGAGACGCCGCCACCCGGCTCGGGGTTCCTCACGGCCAGGCTCAGCGTGCCGGGGTTCGCGATGTCGGCGGCCGTGAGCAGCAGGGTGAGCTGGGTCGGGCTCACGTACGTCGCGCTCCGCGAAGCGCCGTTGACGACGGCCTGCGACCCGGACACGAAGCCGGTGCCGGTGAACGACACCGTGTACGGCTGGGCGTACTTCGCCCACCCGGTCGGCGGGTCGACGGCGGTGAGCGTGGGCGCGGGGTTCACCACGTCGAACGAGATGATGTTGGACTGCCCGCCGCCCGGCGCGGGGTTGACGACCTTGATCGACGCCTTGGTCGTCGCCGCCAGCAGGCTCGCCGGTACCGTCGCGCGGAGCACGGTGGTGGGACTCGGCAGCACGCCGGTGGTGGAGAGCTGCGTGGCGTTCCAGTACACCACCGCCGGGTAGACCGGGTTGACGCTGAAGTTGGCGCCGGAGACGGTGAGGTCGAACCCGGCGCTCCCGACCGCCGCGCGCGACGGGGTGAGCGAGCTGATGACCGGCCCCATGATGAGCGGCTGGGTGACGGTGAACACGCCGTACAGCGTGCTCGTGTCGGGCACGACCTGCCCGAGCAGCGTGTAGTACTCGACCACCACGTTGTAGGTGCCCTGGTGCTGGCCGTAGGTGTTGACGGTGCAGGTGATGCTGGGCGGCAGCAGCGAGTTGACCTGCTCGTTGCTCGCGTAGATCACGTCGAAGGGCGGGCCGGCCTGCTCCAGACGCACGTTGAGCCCGCCGATGATCTCCGTGAAGTTCGAGCCGAGGATGAAGAGCGTGACGTCCGCTGCGCTGGCGTTCGACCGCGAGGTCGGGTTGACGCTCGTGAAGCTGGGGGCCGCCGACGCCGTCGCGGCGATCGCCAGACAGAGCGCGGCCACCGCGATGAACAGCAGCAGCACCTCGAGCCCACGTCGTTTCATGGCCACCCTCCTTCCCCTCGCCGATCCTGCCGGACACCGCGCCGTCGCGACGGCGCGTCGCACGGTCTCGCCCCCCGGCGGCACGGTGCCATGGGAACGCCTGCAGGCGCCGCACGCGGCACCCGAGGCATGGCTCCCCTCACGTGTCCCCATACCCGGTCGATGGGTCCCGCATGCCGGTTGCCGAACGCCGGCGCCGGGCCGGGCGGCGCGCGGACGGGGGCCGTGCTTCAGCGTTCGCGCCGCTCGCGCACGAAGGCGAGCAGCACGAGGGAGACGGCCGCGAAGGCCGCGAGGACCCACCAGGCCGGCGAGTACTCGCCGGTCCTGTCGACGATGAAGCCGAAGAGCGGCGGGCCGAGGAAGATGCCGACGTTGAAGAACGCGGCGGAGACGCCGGCGGCCGCGCCCGCGGCGACAGGGCCGCCGGTCTCGCCGGCCAGCGTCCCCATGAGGCCGCCCCAGCCGACGGCGCCGAAGCCGAGCACGAAGAGCGCGAGCCACAGCAGCCACGTGTGCCCCGGCTGCAGCAGGGCGAGCGCCACGCACGAGAGCCCGGCGAGCGTCCCCATGGCGAGCAGGGCGGGGACGCGCCGGCGATGCAGCACGCGGTCGCTGACGAGGCCGCTCAGGGGCTTGCCGA
>CAIXSE010000288.1 GCA_903921965.1 uncultured Thermoleophilia bacterium
GGCGCCGGTTGGCGAGCAGGAGCAGGTCGAGACCCTCGTCGTGGATGTCGTCGGCGACCCACAGGATCTCGACCATCGGCAGGAGCTCGTCGCACAGCGCACGCACAGCGTCAACACCGATCCGGCGCTGTGCCAGCGCCACCGTCTCGAGCACCACGTAATTGGTGGTCACGAAGCCGGTATCATCGTCGATGCCGCGTCGCCACGCCGGGAACACCGAGCTGTAGCCCACATCTGCGACGTCGAGGAGGGCGAGAAACGCCGACGTGTCGACGAAGACCGTCACTCGTCGATGGAATCGGCGAAGTACTCGTCGTGCCGGATAGAGAGGTCACTGAGGCCGGAGTGAAAGCGCCCGCAGGCGGCGATCGCCCTTGCCTTGCGTTCCTCCAGCGAGGTGGCCGGAAGCCGCCTCGGCCGGCTCATGCGCTCGTCCACGGCCTCGCGGACGACGGCCGACACGGAGATGTGGCGCTGCTCGGCCTCGTCCCGCAGCGCGGCCAGCTCCTCGGCGGTGAACTGGATCTGCACGCGTATCACGGTCGCTCCACTGGTCATGATGGCAGTTCTACCGACTATGATGGCATCCGTCGAGGATGACAATGCCGCCGCTTCGCCGGTTGGATGCGCCGCGGACCCCGGCCTGCCCACGAGCCCGCCCGTTCTGTATACTGACCCGACCCTGTCAGGCCACCTGGGCGGCGGTGCATGCATCCGGGGTCACATTTTATGAGAGCTTATGCGCACGGTACGCGTCCCGCGGCACGGGCGGAGGTGCCGGCGTGACCGACATCCTGCAGCAGATCCTCAACGGCGTCAGTCTGGGCAGTACGTATGCGCTCCTTGCCCTCGGTCTGGCCATCGTGTTCAGCATCATCGGCCTCGTGAACTTCGCCCACGGGGAACTCATAACCGTGTGCGGCTACGTCATGCTCGCCGGCCTCCTGATGGGCATGCCGTGGTGGGCCTACGCCCTGCTCGGTATCGCCGGGACGATCGTCGCCGCGCTCCTGATGGAGCGGCTGGCCTTCCGGCCCGTCCGCAACGCCAGCCCGCTCACCATGATGCTCACGTCTCTGGGTGTGAGCATCGGCATCGCCGCGGCCTTCGAGACCTTCGTCTCGCCTCGCGTGAAGGCCGTCCCGGCACCTGCCTGGGTCTCCTCCGCCGTCCACGTCGGCAGCCTCCGTATCCAGGCGGAGCACATCATGACCATCAGCGTCACCGCGGTCGCGGTGCTCCTCCTCCTGCTGCTGCTGCGGCGCACCGTGATCGGCAAGGCCATGCGCGCGGCGGCGGAGGACTTCAACGCCGTGCGGCTCATGGGCATCAAGGCGAACGCCGTGATCGTCACAGCCTTCGCCATCTCCGGCCTTCTCGCCGGCCTGGCAGCCGTGCTGATCCTCGCGCGGCGCGGCGCGGTGAACCCGCACATGGGCGTGTTCCTCGGCATCAACGCGTTCGTGGCCAACGTCATCGGTGGCCTGGGCAATCTGTGGGGCGCCCTCGCCGGGGGGTTCGTCCTCGGGTTCGTGGAGGTCATGCTGCGCGCCTGGCTGCCGCCGGACATCGCCGGGTTCACCACCGGCTTCGTGTTCATCTTCGTCGCGGTCGCGCTCGTCCTGCGGCCCGGCGGCATCTTCGGTGAGTCGCACGCGGAGCGCGTGTGAGCCTCTACCGGCGCGATCTCGTCCGCGCCGCGATCGGCGCGGCCCTCCTGTTCGGCATCCTGGCCGTCGTGACTCTCGTCTACGGCTCTTTCGGCGGATCGCAGCGCAACGTGGCGATCGTGCTGCTCATCGACCTGGTCATCGTCCTCGGGCTGCAGATCTTCTCCGGCAACTCCGGCGTGCTCACCCTCGCCCACGTCTCGTTCGCGGGCGTCGCCGCCTACATCTCGGCCATCCTCAGCACGCCGGCCATGGTGAAGAGCACCACGATCCCCCTGGCGCCTCTCGGGCTCGCCGGCGTCCAGCTCCCCGTGCCCCTGGCGATGCTCGTCGCCGTCGTGCTCACCACCGCCCTGGCGGCGCTCATCGGGCTCGCTCTCGCCCGCCTCTCGGGCATCAGCGCCACGATCGTCACGCTGGCGCTCGTCATCGTGGTGTTCGCGGTCCTGACCAACTGGAAGAGTCTCACCGGCGGCGCGGAGGCGTTCTACGGCATCCCCTCCTCCACGACGATCTGGTGGGCTCTGATCGCGGCCGGTGTCGCCCTGCTGGTGGCGCGGTTGTTCAAGGCATCGCGGCTCGGGCTGCGCGTGCAAGCCACGAGGGAGGACGCCCTCGCCGCCGCCGCGTGCGGCGTGCAGGTCGTGCGCTCGCGCTACTGGTCGTGGGTGCTGAGCTGCGCCGTCTGTGCTCTGGGTGGCGTGCTGCTCGCTCACTTCCTCGGGGCGATCAGCCCGGCCGGCTTCTACTTCACGCTGCTGTTCCTCACGCTGTCCATGCTCGTCCTGGGCGGCGAGTACAGCGTGACCGGCGCCGTCGTGGGGACGTTCCTGATGACGGTGGTCGCCGAGTTCACGCGATACCTCGGCGACGGTCCCGTGGTGCTCGGCCTGCAGCTGCCGGCACTGGCCGGGCTGTCCCTGCTGGTGCAGGGGGCGATCATCATCGCGGTGATGATCTGGCGTCCGTCCGGCCTGCTCGGGGATCGCGAGATCGACGGTCTCCTGACGCGGCGCGCGGCCGCGGGCGGGGACGCGCGCGCCGCTACGGCTGGAGACGGGGGCCCGCCGCCCGCCGGCCGCGTGCCCGCCTCCGCCCTGTGCGTCCGACACGTCTCCAAGCGCTTCGCCGGCCTGACGGCGGTGGACGACGTGTCCCTCGAGATGAGCTGCGGCGAGATCGTCGGTCTCATCGGGCCCAACGGTGCGGGCAAGACCACGCTGCTCAACCTCGTCTCGGGCATGTACGAAGCGAGCGCGGGCGAGATCACGCTGGACGGCCTGCCGCTCGACCGGCTGCCGTCCCATCGCATCGCGAGACTCGGCGTGGCGCGGACGTTCCAGACGACGCGCCTGTTCCGTGAGCTCACGGTGGACCAGAACATCGAGGTGGCCGCTTCGGTGGCTCGCCGCTACCGCCCGGACCGTGCCCGGCCGGCCGGCGCCGTCCTCTCCCAGTTCGGGTTCGGCGGCATCGCCCGGCAGAAGGCCGGCGTGCTGCCCTACGGGCGGCAGCGCGAGGTCGAGATCGCCCGGGCGGTGGCGCTCGCCCCGGCGATCCTCCTGCTCGACGAGCCGGCCGCCGGCCTCAACGACGAGGAGTCCATGGAACTGGTCGAGGTGATCCGTGGCATACGCGACCGTGTGGGCTGCGGCGTGCTGCTCATCGACCACGACCTCCACTTCGTCATGGCGCTCTGTGAGCGCATGTACGTGCTCGACGCCGGCAGAGTCATCTCCGCCGGCACTCCTGAGGAGGTACAGAGCGACCCGCGGGTGGTGGAGGCGTATCTGGGCACCCGCGGCACGGCGCGTCCCGCGGGTGTGCCCGAGCGCGGCGCCGCGGGAGTGGGCGTGCCCGCGCCCGTCCTCGCGGAGGGCGGCCCCCCGGGAGGCGTCTCGTGAACCTGGAACCGCCGTGCGGCCCGCCTCCACCGGGGGACGCTATCGCGCGTGACGATACGGCCGCGACCACCAGACAGTCGGACAGGGGGACAGCATGAGTGGATGCAAGAAGTGGTTGACCTTCCTCACCATCGCCGCCTTGGCGGCGGCGGCCGCGGGCGGTGCGCTGGCCTGCGGCGGGGAGAGCGGCGGGACCTCGGACCAGGGCTCTCCCGCGGACAAGGTCGTCATCGGCGCGGCGCTCGGCCTGGTGGGCGATGCCGCGCCGGGCGACGTGCCGGCGTCGGAGGCCATGAAGTACCAGGTCGACGAGATCAACAAGGCCGGCGGCATAGACGGCAGGCAGGTCGAGCTGATCGTCAAGGACATGAAGAGCGACCCGGCCCTGGGCGGCACGGTGACCCAGGAACTGCTCGATGCCGGCGCTCAGGTGATCGTCGCGCCGGCCTTCCCCGGCATGGGCGCAAGCGTGGTCCAGACGGCCGCCAAGGCGGGCGTGCCCGTGCTCAGCGCCACTTCCACGCAGCCCGAGTACGTGGTCGTGGGCGGCAGCAAGGCGTATCTGGTGGCTTTCGGGGACAACGTGCAGGCCGCCGCGGCCGCACAGTACGCCCTCGAGCAGGGCTACAAGACCGCGTACACGCTCACCTCGCCCGATCTCTCGTACACCGAGCGTCTGCCGGAGTTCTTCACCGAGGCGTTCGCCAACGGCGGCGGCAAGACCATCGGCGACGACTCCTTCACCATCGGCCAGCAGGACTTCGCCGCCCAGGTGACCAAGATCCAGAACCTCGACCCGCAGCCGGACGTGATCTACACGGGCATGTTCCCGCCGGACATCGGCGTGTTCGTGCGGCAGCTGCGCGCCGCGGGCGTCACCGCCCCGCTGTACGGCGCCGACGGGTGCGACCAGCCGGCGCTCGTGGAACTGGCCGGCGCGGACGCCAACGGCATCGTGTTCACGACGCACGGCTACCCGACGCCGGGCAGCGAGTTCGAGGCGTTCATGACCGGCCTCACGGACTTCCAGGGCAAGGCGCCCGAGGCGCCCGCTCTGGCGGCGCTGGGCGGCGATACCATCCGCGTCATCGAGGCCGCCGTCAAGGCCGCGGGCTCTACCGATCCCAAGGCCGTCGCCGGCGCTCTCGAGAACCTTCAGGACGTCCCGGTGGTCACCGGTACCATCACCTACGCGGGCACCAACGGGATCCCGTCCAAGACCGTGACCATCGTCGAGGTCGAGGACGGCGAGTTCGTGTACAAGGCGTCGTTCGTGCCCGACTTCATCCCCGAGCCGTGACGCGCGCGACCGGCGCCGCCGCGTGAATGACGGGACGCTCATCGCCGGCCGCCCGGCCGGAGGCGGGGCGGCCGCGGAGGCCGACGGGGCCGGGGCCG
Organism: uncultured Thermoleophilia bacterium; assembly: GCA_903921965.1. The sequence continues at coordinate 4,973 of CAIXSE010000288.1, forward strand.
GCGAAGCGGCCGGCCCCGGCCCCGCCCTGCTCGAGGTGCGGGACCTCGTCGTCACCTATGGAGGCATCGAGGCTCTGCACGGGGTGTCTCTGCGCGTGGGAGAAGGTGAGATCGTCGGCGTGCTCGGCCCGAACGGGGCCGGCAAGTCGTCGGCGCTCAACGGCATCATGGGGCTCGTCAAGACTCCGCGCGGCCGCGTGGTGTTCCGGGGAGACGACATCACGCACCGGGACACGGAGAGCATCGTGCGCGGTGGCTTGGCCCTCGTGCCCGAACGGCGCCGGCTGTTCGGCCGCCTGAGCGTGCGCGACAACCTCCTGCTCGGCTCTGCGTCGCGCAGGGACAAGGAGGCGGCGCGCCGCGACCTCGACCGGGTGTTCGATCTCTTCCCCGTCTTGAGCGAGCGGCTCGAGCAGCAGGCCGGACTGCTCTCCGGTGGCGAGGCCCAGCAGCTCGCCATCGCTCGCGCCGTGATGTCCGGGCCACGGCTGCTGCTGCTCGACGAGCCGTCGCTGGGTCTCGCGCCTCTGCTGGTGGAGAAGGTCTTCGCGCTGGTGCAGGCGTTGCGCGACGAGGGTCTGACCATCCTCGTCGTCGAGCAGAACGCCTACCAGGTCCTGGAGTTCGCCGACCGCGCCTACGTCCTGCGCAACGGCGCCATCGTCGACCAGGGCACCGGCACGGAACTGCTGGCACGCGAGGACCTGCGCACGCAGTACCTCGGGTCGGGCGCGGGCCAGGCGCGCTGAACGGAAGAGAGGTGGCTCGTCCATGGAGACGCTGACCCTGCCGGGCGATCCGGTCTCACTGTCGGTCAACGGCGACCGGCACACCTTCGTCGTCGGCCACGACCTCGTGGGGACGGAGACGCTCGCCGAGGTCCTGCGCGAGCGTCTCGGCCTCACCGGCCTCAAGGTGGCCTGTGACGAGGGCGCCTGCGGCGCGTGCACGGTCATCATGGACGGCCGCGCCGTGCTCTCGTGCATGGTGCTCGTCGTGGAGGCCGACGGCCACGAGATCCTCACCATCGAGGGGCTCCCCGAGGACGACCCCGTCGTGCAGGCGTTCGCCTGCCAATGCGAGCCCGGCAACGGGACGGCGCTGCAGTGCGGGTTCTGCACCCCCGGGGCCGTGATGACCGCGAAGGCGTTCCTGGCCGAGAACCCCGACCCCACCCTCGACGAGGTCAAGGAGGCCCTGGCCGGAAACCTCTGCCGCTGTGGCTGCTACCAGGGCATCGCCCAGGCGGTGCTGGCCGCCGCGGCCGGCGTGCGCGGGAGCGGCGCGGCGGGCGGCGCTCAGGCGGCCCGGAGGGCCGGGCGGTGAGCGCCCGTTTCGAACCGCGCGAGCCCCGCAGGTACGTCGGCACCTACCGGCCGCGCATCGACGCGCTCGAGAAGGCCACCGGTCGCGCCGAGTACCTGGACGACGTCGCGCTGGGGATCAGGCTCCCCGGGATGCTGCACGCGAGGGTGCTGCGCAGCCCCTACCCGCACGCTCGCATCGTGCGCATGGACACCACCCGCGCCGAGTCCCTCCCCGGGGTGCGCTGCGTGCTCCGCTACGACGATCCCGAGGTCCTCGCGCTGAGGCCGACCAGCAACGCGTGGACGAGCATGAACACGGCGGCCTACGATCAGATGTACTACCCCAGCCTCCGTGACCGGCGCGTGCTCGGCGACCGCGTCACCTGGGCGGGCGACGAGGCCGGCGTGGTGGTGGCGGCCGACACCGAAGAGCTCGCCGCGGAGGCGCTCCGTCTCATCGAGGTCGAGTGGGAGGTGCTGCCGTTCGCCCTCCACACCGACGACGCGCTCGCGGAGGGCGCGCCCGTCATCCACCCGGAGATCAACGCCGCCGGCAACCTCTTCCCTGTGGCCGAGGACACCCAGGCGGACGTGTTCCACGAGCACGGCGACGTGGAGGCCGGGTTCGCGGCGGCGGACGTGATCGTGGAGGTGGCCACGCGCCACCACCGCGCCGACCACGGCTGTCTGGACACGCGTGGCTGCCTCGTGCGCTGGCAGGGCGGCAGACTCACGTGCTGGACCAACCTGTACCAGGCCGATCAGACGCGCATGAGCATCGCGGAGATGCTGGGGCTGCCCCTCAACAAGGTACGCGTGATCTGCCCCTACGCCGGAGGGTCGTTCGGGCGCGGCAACGTCGGCGACCAGATCTTCTTCATCTTCACCGCGCTGCTCGCGCGCCGCACCGGGCGGCCGGTGCGCTTCAAGCACACGCGCCGCGAGGACTTCCACGACACGCGCAACGCCGTGGACTACGTCATGCGCGTCGGCGCGACCGCCGACGGCCGCATGACGGCGATGACGGCGCACTCCCTGGGCGACAGCGGCGCGTACGCGGAGCACACCGCCGCCGCCGTCAAACTGGTGCTCGAGTTCGACGCCCTGGAGGTGCTGCTGCCGCGCATCCCCGCGGTGCGGCTCACCGGCCACTCGGTATACACCAACAGCATCCCCGGCGGCTGCATGCGGGGCATCGGCAACATCCAGTTCAACATGGCCATGGGTCTGGCCGTCGACGTCCTGGCGGAGCGGCTGGGCATGGACCCCATCGACGTGGCCGTGCGCAACTTCAGCCACGAGTGGGAGGAGACGCCGAACGAGAGCCTCTCCGCCGTCCTCGCCGCGGGCGCAGGGCGCATCGGCTGGGCGAGCCGGACGGCGCCGGGCGCCGGGGGGCCCGGGCGCGACGGCAAGGTGCGGGGCCTCGGCTTCTCCTTCCACCACGCCTGGCACGCCTCGTGGCAGGAGGAGCCTCGCGGCCGGGTCCAGGTGGGCATCACCCTGAACCCCGACGGCTCGGTGACGCTCGATGCCCCTCAGGTCGAGACCGGCACGGGCTCCAACACCTGCGCCGTGCTGGCCTGTGCCGAGGCCATGGCGTGCTTCGGTGTCACCGCGGACGACGTGGAGTGGATCAACGGCAGCGACACCGAGACGGGGCTCAAGGACATGGTACAGACCGACAGCTCGGTGGCGTACCTGCACGCGGAGGTGATGGACCTGGCCGTGGCCGACCTCAAGGGGCAGGTGCGGGCGATGGCCGCGGCCTCCCTGGAAGTGGCGGCGGAGGATGTCGACTTCCGCGAGGGGCTCGTGCTCGTGGGCGGCGCGCCGGGCGGCAGGTCGGTCCGCGACGTGCTGCGAGCCCCGGACATGCTGCCGCTGAGCGCCGTCGCCACCGCGATGCCGCCACTGCAGAAGACCGGCGCGCCCTACCTCGCGTCGTTCGTCGAGGTGGAGGTGGATCCCGGCACCGGCAAGGTCGACGTCACGCGGCTCGTCGTCGTCCACGACGCCGGGACCGTGATGTACGCGTCGGGCGCCGAGGCGCAGCAGATCGGCGCCCAGGTGCAGGCCGTGGGCGAGGCGCTCTACGAGGAGGTCGTGTACGACGAGGCCACGGGGCAGCCTCTGTCCTTCGATTGGGTCGGCTACACCATGCCGACCATGCTCGACATGCCCGAGGTGCAGCCGGTCCTTCTCGAGGTCTGGAGGGGGGCGGGCAAGTACGGCGCCTGCGGCATCGGGGAGTCGGCCATCACGTGCACGCCGCGCGCCATCCTCAACGCCGTCTACAACGCTACGGGGGCGCGCATCGACGAGATCCCGGTCAAGCCCGAGAAGGTGCTGGAGGCCCTGGCGCGCAAGCAGCAAGGCCGCCCCGGGCTGGACGACGACCTCCTCGCGGACGTCCGGCGGAGGCTGGACGCCGCCGCCGCGCTCAGTGCGGCGACGCACGGTGGCGGGCCCGACGCCGTGCGCCCGACGGGCGTCGCACCAGGGGCCGCGGACGCGGAGGTGGCGCCGTGAGGTTCAGGCATCACAGCGCGGAGAGCCTTGACGCCGCCGCCCGGCTCCTGGCCGGCGAGGGCGACGGCGCCCGTGCGGTCGCGGGCGGCACCGACCTCCTCGGCCTCATCAAGGACCGCGTGCATCCCGGGCGCATCGAGGCCCTGGTCGACCTGAAGACGGTCGCGGGCCTCTCCGGCGTGACCGAGCGGGATGGGGAGATCGTCCTCGGCAGCCTCACACGCCTGCGTGACGTCGAGCGCGATCCGCTGCTGCGGGAGCGCTGGCCCGCCCTGGCCGAGGCGGCGCGCTCGGTGGCGTCTCCGCAGATCCGCAACATGGGCACCGTGGGAGGCAACATCTGCCAGGAGCCCCGCTGCTGGTACTACCGCGCGCCCGACGACACCTTCCACTGCGCGCGCAAGGGCGGCAGGTACTGCAACGCGTTCACCGGCGACGGCCGGTACCACTCCATCGCGGGCTCCGTGAAGGTGTCGACGCGGCCGTGTACGGGCGCCTGCCCGGGAGAGGTCGAGATCCCAGAGTACATGGAGCTGCTGCGTACCGGCGACGAGGATGGTGCCGCGCGCCGTCTGCTGGCGCGCAACGCCCTGCCGGCCGTGACGGGGCGGGTGTGCCCGCACACGTGTGAGGACGAGTGCAACCGCGGTCTCTTCGACGAGGCGGTCTCCGTGCGCGAGGTGGAGCGCTGGCTGGGCGACCTGGTCCTGAGCCGGCCGGAGCTGGCCGGCGAGCCGGCCGCGCCGTCCGGACGGAGGGTCGCGGTGGTCGGCTCCGGGCCGGCCGGACTCTCCGCCGCGTACTACCTGCGACTGAAGGGGCACGGCGTCACCGTGTTCGAGCGCGCCGCCCAGCTGGGCGGCATGCTGAGGTACGGCATACCGGAGTACCGTCTGCCGCGCCCGGTCCTGGACGGCAGCCTCTCTCTCCTCGAGGGCCTCGGCGTCGAGTTCAGGGCGGGCGTGTCGCTCGGCGAGACCCTGGACCTGGCAGCTCTCCGTGCCGAGTTCGACCGCGTGTTCGTGGCCACCGGTGCCTGGGGGTTGCCGCGCATCGGCCTGGACGGCGAAGACGAGCTCGGCACGGGCCTGGCGTTCCTGACGGCGGTGGCCGAGGGCGACCGTCGCGCGCCCGGTCCCCGCGTGCTCGTGATCGGGGGCGGCAGTGTGGCCATGGACGTCGCCGTCACCGCCCGGCGGCTCGGCGCCGAGCACGTCACCGTCGCGTGTCTCGAGACCTGCGACGAGATGCCCGCGCTCGTCGAGGAGGTCGAGGAAGCTCTCGCCGAAGGCATCGAGCTGGTGCCGTCCTGCGGACCGGCGAGGGTGCTTCGCGAGGACGGTCGTGTCGTCGGGATGGAGCTCGTCCGGTGCACGTCGGTGTTCGACGAGCAGGCCTGCTTCGCGCCGGCCTTCGACGAGAGCGTGCGGACCACGATCGAGGCCGACGAGGTCATCCTGGCCGTGGGCCAGCGGGTGCAGACGCACGTGCTCGGCGCCGCGGGTCTCACGGCCGAGGGCGGCTGCCTGCCCGCGCACCCGCGCACCCAGCGCACCACGCTCGCCGGCGTGTACGCCGGCGGCGACGTGGCCACGGGGCCGTCGACGGTCATCGCGGCGATGGGGGCGGGGCGCCGCGCCGCCGAAGCCATCGACGCCGATCTGCGCAGCGAGGCCGGGACCGCGGCGGAGGACTCCGCCGTCCCCGTCGATACCGAGGCCGTCGTCCTTCAGAGCTTCGACCCGGCCAGCGCGAGACCGTCGCCGCGCTACGACGGTGCGCTGCTGCCCGTGGAGGCGCGGACCGTCTGCGGCGAGGACAGCTGCACGGCAGACATCGGCACCGTGCTCGCCGAGGCGGCGCGGTGCTTCAACTGCGGTTGTGTGGCGGTGACACCGTCGGACCTGGCGCCGGTGCTGGTCGCGCTGGACGCCAGCGTGGTGACGACTGCCAGGTCGATCCCTGCAGCGGATTTCTTCGCGGCCGGCCTCGCCACGTCCACGGTGCTCGGTCCGGGAGAGCTCGTGTGTGAAGTGCGCCTTCCTTCCTCCGGCTCCGGGTGGCGTTCCGCCTACGAGAAGTTCCGTCTGCGGAAGGCGATCGACTTCCCGATCGTCTCGGCCGCGGTGGCCCTGCGGGAGGAGGGCGGCCGGGTGGCGGCGGCGCGCGTCGTCGTCGGCGCGGCGGCGCCCGTGCCCTTGCGCGTCGCCGTCGTGGAAGACGCGCTGGTCGGGCTGGAGCCCGGTGCCGCCGGGCTGGCGGGTGCCGCCCGGGCGGCGGCGGAGGAGTGGGCCGCCGCCTGCCTGCCGCTCGCCCCCGCGGCGTACAAAGCGAAGGTGGCCGTGGCGCTCATCGTGCGCGCCGTGGAGCGGGCGGCGCGCAGCTGATGCGGCGGCGGGGCCGCCCGCCGCCGTCAGAAGCTCAGCACCCAGAGCGCCTGATAGACCACGACGGCGGCGAAGATGCCCGTGAGCAGCACCGCCGCGACGAGCGCGGCGCGGTAGCGCCGCAGGCGCCACAGCAGCAGCGTCCCCAGCGTCACGATGCCGATCTTGAACGCGGTCGACGGAAGGGTGCCCGAGCGGAAGAAGTAGTCCATCACGCCGTTGGACTCCTTCGCGAAGCCCAGCCACAGGGCGTACCGCGTGAGCAGCAGGTCGGCGACGTTGAGCACCCACAGCTCGGCCAGGGTCCAGAACAGCACGGCCTGGCCGAAGGGACCGAGCAGGGGCGAGCGGCGGCGTGTCCAGTCGACCATCAGCGGGTCTCCTGCTCGAGCTCCGCGGGGCCGGAGGCGGCGGTCTCGGCGTCTCCGCGCAAGGCGGTGGGCCCCTCCACGGCGCTCGCCGTCTGCAGGTAGCTGTCGAACAGCAGCAGCGGGCTGACGCGCCACGCGGCGAGGCCGCCGCTCGCGTAGACGTCGGTCGGGGCGACGTCCGAGAGCAGGGCCACCACGAAGGGGTTCCCGCCGCGCGGGTGCGCGCCGACGATGCGTGTGTCCCCGCCGGGCGAGGCCTCGGACCACACGACCAGGTCCCCGCCTCCGGCGACGGCGTCAATGCTGCCGGCCGAGGCGATCGCCTTCGTGACGCCGGTCCCGACGTTGTACGAGAGCACCTCGGCGGCAGTGCCCGGCCCGGTGTCGCGGGCCCAGACGAGGAAGCGGCCGGCGACGGCGAAGCCGATCAGCCGGCCGGACGGCTGCGCGTAGGGGGCGATCTGCCGGCGCGTGCCGGTGCGCACGTCGGCGACGGTGATGACCGGCGGCTCGGTCGAGGCGGTGCGGCTGATCCACGCGCACAGGTCGCCGCCGGCGATGAGGTCGTCGGCCACCGGGGTGTCGGCGACCGTCGCCCGTCTGCCCGTCTCCAGGTCGGCGGTGCGCACCTGGAAGCCGCGTCCCTGGCCGAGGCCGGCCGCCCACACGGCGACCGAACCGGCCAGCACCGGCGACCGGGTGATCCCCGCGAGCCCGGGCAGCTGCGTGCGTCGTCTGCTCTCGATGTCGTAGACCCACACGACGTTGTCGCCCTGGTAGTGCGCGTCCATCCACGTCACGTAGCGCGCCGAGATGGCGGGCGCGGTGATCTTGCCGGCGAAGGCGCGGGCTCCGAGGAGCTTGCTCTCGCCGTCGGCCAGGCCGGTCAGCACGGTGAAGGGGCCGGCGTTCCAGACGATGTAGCCCTTGCCCAGGGCGGCGTCGCCGAGGCGGAGGCCGTGCGACGTGCTGATGCGCCAGCCGTCCCCCGTCTTCTCGGTCTGGGGCTTCCAGGTGACGTGCGACTGCTCGTAAACGAACCCCGCGGCCCCGAGCCCGGCGCCCACGGCGAGGACGACCAGCGAGAGGAGCAGGGCACGCAACCGGGAGACCTGGCGGGGCGGCGCAGGGGCGGGCGGAGCGGCGACCGGCGCGGCCGGTGGGGTCCCGGGGCCGGCCGGCGCCCGAGCGGAGCCGGCCGGCGGGGTCGCCCCGCC
>CAIXSE010000289.1 GCA_903921965.1 uncultured Thermoleophilia bacterium
ACCGCGACATCACCCCGGCCAACGTCCTCATCGACGAGCGTGGCGCGGTCAAGGTCACCGACTTCGGCATCGCCCGCATGGGTGAGTCGGCGCTGACCCGCAGCGGGGCGATGCTCGGCACGACGTCGTACGTCTCGCCGGAGCAGGCGCAGGGCAAGCCTGCCGACGAGCGCTCGGACCTGTACAGCCTCGGCGTGGTCCTGTACCAGATGCTCACCGGGCGCCTGCCCTTCCGCGGCGAGAACGACGTGGCCGTGGCCCTGCAGCACGTGTCGGCGGCGCCGCCGAACCCCCGCTCCGTGGCGGACGGCGTGCCCGAGGCGTACGCCACGGTCGTCATGCGGGCGCTGTGCAAGCGTCCGGACGACCGCTACCAGAGCGCGGCCGAGTTCGCCGACGCGCTGCGCGCGGCGCGGGCCGCGGGCGCCCGGCGACGCATCGAGGCGGCGGGAGGGGTCGCCACGCCGCCGCGCCCCGCGACCGGTGGCTCCGCTGCGCCGGATCCATTCGATCTCCTCGCGCATCACCGCCGCCCAGGTGCCGACCGCAAGCCGTTCCGAGCCGCGCCCGAGATGGGCATCCTCGTGGAAGTGGAGCGCGATTTCGTGCCCGCGCCGGTGAAGGCGCCGCTCCCGGCGACCGAGCCCGCCGTTGGGGGACGCTGCGGCGCCGTCGCAGCGGCCACGCCCGCCGCCTCGATGCGGCGCCGTGCCCCCGCGGCTCTCGCCGCGCGCAGCGCGTCGGCGAACTCGGCGGCGCTCTGGTAGCGGTCCTCCGGACGCTTGCACAGCGCCCGCATGACGACCGTGGCGTAGGCCTCGGGCACGCCGTCCGCCACCGACCGGGGGTTCGGCGGCGCGGCCGAGACGTGCTGCAGCGCCACGGCCACGTCGTTCTCGCCGCGGAAGGGCAGACGGCCGGTGAGCATCTGGTAGAGGACCACGCCGAGGCCGTACAGGTCCGAGCGCTCGTCCGCCGGCTTTCCCTGCGCCTGCTCCGGCGAGACGTACGACGTGGTGCCGAGCATCGCCCCGCTGCGCGTGAGCGCCGACTCGCCCATGCGCGCGATGCCGAAGTCGGTGACCTTGACCGCCCCCCTCTCGTCGATGAGGACGTTGGCCGGGGTGATGTCACGGTGGACGATGTGGTGCTCGTGGGCGACGCGCAGGGCGCTCAGGACCGCGAGCGCGACCGCGGCCGCCTCGTCCGGGTCGAGCCGGCCCTCGCGGCGCAGGCGCTGCTTGAGGCTCTCGCCGCCGACGTACTCCATCACGATGTAGGGGGAGTCCCCGGCACGGCCGCGGTCGTACACGGCCACGATGGCACGGTGGTTCAGACTCGCGGCGGCCTGCGCCTCGATGCGGAAGCGCTCGACGAACTCGCGGTCGCCGGCGAGCGGCGCCTTGAGCACCTTGACGGCGACCAGCCGGCCCAGGCTCTCGTCCTGCGCGAGGTAGACGTCCGCCATGCCGCCGCTGCCGAGGCGCGAGAGTATGCGGTAGCGCCCGTCGAGCGGCGAAGAGAGAGGGAGCCCGGTGTCGCCGTGTGCGTTGTGGTCCATCGAGGCGTCGGCGCGGCGCGCGTCCGGAGCTCCGCGGGAGAACCGGCGAGCCACTGCCTCCGCGGACGCCGCGCCTGCGTGCCCAGTGTAAACGAGCGCTGTGCCGGTGTCGTCCGGCGGCGTCTGGCCGTGAAACAGGGACGCCGGGCCGCCGCGAGGCGTTCGTGGTCCGGGCCACTGGGTCACGGCGCGACGGCCGCGGACGCCCCGGAGGCTCGGCTACCCGCTCTGCCGTTCGGCGAGGATCTGCAGCGCCTCGAGCTCGTCGCGCTCGAACCAGTAGAGGTCGCAGATGCTGCAGTAGTCCACTTCGACGGCGTGCTCGTAGTTGAAGTGCCGGCGCACCATGGGCCGGCGGCAGCTCGGGCAGGGCAGCAGGGCGACCTGCGGGCGGCCGCGTGAGTGGGCGGCGGCGCGGCGGAGCTCGTCGCCGCCGACAGCGAGCAGGTCCGCGAGCCGAACCTGGTCGGCGGTGAACGCCGCCTCGCGGCGGGCGAGGAGCTTGGCGACTTCGGCGGGCGTCACGAGCCGCCCGCCGCAGGCGGGGCACACGGTGACACGCAGCCCCTCGTAGTCGGCGAGCGCGAGCGAGGCGCCGCACGACGGGCACGCGGCGGCGCGCACGACGGCCGGCGCCGCCGCCCCCAGGCCCGGCGCCGCCACTCCCAGCGGCGCCGGCCGCGGCAG
>CAIXSE010000290.1 GCA_903921965.1 uncultured Thermoleophilia bacterium
CGCGCCAGTACTTGGTGGGGAAGGCGTTCTGCGTGTTCATGATGCGCAGCATGTTCAGCGTGCCGCCCCGCTGGTAGGCGGCCGCGCCGGGGTCGTCTTTGCAGCGGTCGACGAGGTCGCGCACGACGGCCTTGTAGTCGTCGGGCCGCGCGACCTCGACCTTCTTCTCGCCGTGCCACACGATGCCCTTGAGGTGCTTGCTGCCGAACACGGCGCCCGGTCCGCCACGACCCAGCTGGTGCCAGTAGTTGTTGTTGACGCAGGCGAAGCGCACGAGCTTCTCCCCGGCCTGGCCGATGACGCAGGCCTGGGCCTTCTTGTTCTCGGTGCGCTCGAGGAGCGCGTCTTCGGCGGCGAAGGCGTCCATGCCCCACACGTCCGAGGCATCGTGGAACTGCGCGCCCTCCTCGCTGATCTCGAGGTACGTCGGGCCGTCGGCCCTGCCCTCGACGATGACGACCTTGTAGCCGGTCTTCGCGAACTGCGGTGTGAGGTTGCCGCCCGAGTAGCACTCGCCGTACCCGCCGGTGAGCGGCGAGGCGAAGAAGACCGAGTACCGGTTGCTGCCGTACATCGGCGTGCCCGCCATGGGGCCGACGGCGAAGATGAGCTTGTTTCCGGGGCTCAGCGGGTCGACGTCGGGGCCGACCTCCTCGCACAGGTAGTGCGTGCCGATGCCCTTCGCGCCGATGAGATCCTTGATGAGCTGCGGCGGGATGGTCTCTTCGCTGCAGGTACGCGTGGTGAGGTCGATGCGGAGAAGGTCGCCCACTGGTTCGCTCCTTTGACATGCGCGCTCGACGGAGGCTCCCTCTGTCCCCCTCCCCGGCGGCGTCGGCGGCCGGGGTCACATCCTCGCCCAGACGCAGAAGGAGCCGCGCCCGGACGGACGTCCGAGCGCGGCTCCATTGTGGCACGGTCGCTCACCGGCGGTCATTCGCCGCCCCGGAGCGGAATGCGTGCTTACGCGAGCACTTTGTCCAGCGGCGTGTACTTCATCTTGTGGGCCTCGGCCGTCGCGGCGTTGGTGAGCTTGCCACGGTAGACGTTGACGCCCAGCGCCAGGCTGGCGTCGTCCTTGACGGCCTGCTCGAAGCCCTTGCCGGCGATGGCGAGGCCCTGCGGCAGGGTCGCGCCGGCGAGGGCCATCGTCGAGGTGCGGGCCACGGCGCCCGGCATGTTGGCGACGCAGTAGTGGATCACGCCGTCGACCACGTAGGTGGGCTCGGAGTGCGTGGTGGGCTTGGAGGTCTCGAAGCAGCCGCCCTGGTCGATGGCGACGTCGACGATGACCGAACCCGGCATCATGGTCTTGAGCATCTTCTTGGTGACCAGGTGCGGAGCCTGGGCGCCGCCCGGCAGGAGCACGCCGCCGACGACGATGTCGGCGTCGGTGATCTGCTCTTCGATCGCGGCCGTGGTGGAGAGCACGGTCTCCACGGCGCCGCCGAAGACGTCGTCGAGGTAGGTGAGGCGCGGCGCGTAGCTGTCCATGATGACGGTGCGGGCGCCCATGCCCACGGCGACCTTGGCGGAGTTGGTGCCGACGGTGCCGCCGCCGATGATGACGACCTTGGCCTTGGGCACGCCGGTCACGCCGCCGAGGAGCACGCCGCGGCCGCCGTTGTTCTTCTGCAGGTGCGTGGCGCCGGCCTGGATGGCGAGCTTGCCGGCCACTTCGCTCATCGGGAAGAGGAGCGGGTGCGCGCCG
>CAIXSE010000291.1 GCA_903921965.1 uncultured Thermoleophilia bacterium
GCGCCGACGCCGGCCGCCGCGGCCGTGAGGAACTCACGGCGGCCGGGATCGTACTCCTCCCACGGCGCGGGGCGCAGCGCGGTGCCGAGGGTCATCGCCTCCTTCTCCGGGCAGGCGACGAAGCAGTCGAGGCACATCGTGCACTCCGAGGCGACGACGGCCGGGTGGAGCGACTCGGCCGCGGCCGGACCGCCGGCCGGCTCGATCGCGTCCAGTCGGCAGGAGCGCACGCAGGCGCCACAGTCGCTGCAGCCGGCGCCGACGAGGGGGCGCAGGACCTGCACCTTCGCGAGGAGTCCGAGCAGGGCCCCGAGCGGGCAGAGGTAGCGGCACCAGAAGCGGTCGGCGAGCACGTTGAGCAGTACCACGGCGAGGAAGAGGAGGAAGAGGGCGATGCCCTGGGCGAAGTGCGGCTGGTAGAACGGCAACACCTTGCCGCGCAGGGTCGTCTCGATCCAGTCGACAGGGCCGCCGCCGAGCCCCCAGCCCACGAGCGCCCGCTCGACCGAGTCGACGGCGTACACGAACGCCGGGAGGATCGAGGTCGTCGCCGTGCGCGTGAGCAGGGAGATAGGGTCCAGCACCATGAGCGTGAGGCTGCCGAAGGCGGCCATCACGGCGATGACGCCGAGCAGCACGTACTTCGCGCTCTTGAGGCGCGGGGGCATGCGGGAGCCGAGCCGCCGCGCCGTCTTGAAGCGCGTCCACTCGAGCACGGTGCCGAGCGGGCAGATCCAGCCGCACCATACGCGCCCCAGGACGACGGCCGCGACCACGGTGACGACGGCCGGCGCGAGGCGCGGCATCCACTCGCGGGCCGCGAGCATCGTGCCGAACGCGGCGAGCGGATCGAAGCGGAAGAAGAGGTCGACCCACGAGGCCGCCTCGCGGCGCTGCAGCGCCGCGAACAGCAGCGCGACGAACAGCACGAGCGCCGCGACCTGCAGGGCGCGGCGGACCCGGCGGGCAGTCTTCCAGCCGCCCTTGCCTCGCCGCTCCCTGAGTCCTTCGTCCGTCACCTGCAGTGCCTCCGTGCTTCGCCGGCCTGGGCACGATGGTACTGCACGAGGCCCGCCGCGGCAGGTGCGGGCCGTGGGCGGCCGGGCCGGCGACGCGCGTCGTCACCGGCCCGGGCGCGTCACCGGACCTGGTCCTGCAGCGCCGTGTCCTTCGGCTGCGCCAGAGCCTCGGCGCTGAGCTGCGCGTACATCTTGCCGCCGCGGACCGCGGTCCCTTGATGGCGGCGCTTCCCTCGTGCGGGAAGGGGATCCTCCACGCCGGACGCGAGCCTGCCCCGGCCCGGTGCCGGGCCGCCGGTCCGGGCTACTCGAAGCTCCAGCCGTCCCAGAGCACGCTCTCGGGGAGCTCGGTCATCGTCGCGCACAGCGCCGCGGGGTTCTGCACGCACAGCGTCAGGAGCGGGCGGCCCGCAGCGGCCGGGACGAACGGCAGGTCGGTGTCGTTCTGGACGGTCAGGCGCAGGTCGTCCAGGTTCCCGAAGAAGAAGCGGTGGAAGGCCGCGCGGTCGGCGGCGGTCACGTCCGCCAGATAGTCGACCATCGTGGCGGCGGTGGGATCGACGGGCACCCACCCGTAGCCGGGAAGGTAGAACTCCGCCCAGAAGTGGCCGGACGGGGTTCCGGCGAAGAGCTGGAAGCCGCCGGCGCAGCGCGCCGGGATGCCGGCCGAACGGCACAGCGCGGCGAAGTAC
>CAIXSE010000292.1 GCA_903921965.1 uncultured Thermoleophilia bacterium
CTCGCCGTACAGCTCTTGCCTCTTCGCCGGCAGCATCGACTCCGTCGTGTTGCCGAGCGCGTCGCCGATGGCCAGGCCCAGCAGCATGCCGTCGACGCGGTCCCAGTCGAAGCCCGGGGGCATCGGGGGCGGCTGCTCGTCTAGGAGCCGGCCCCGCCGCGCGTCGATCAGGTCCTCAGCGAACAGACGATCCAGCAGTTCACGATTGTCAGTGCCTGCATCCACCCGGCCCGCCTCCCCACATCCACGGACTTGCCCGCCAGCTGGCCCCTTCCGGCCGCGAGGTGCGGCGACCGGGTAGAGAGCGTGGCGCTGCCGACTGCAACGGTACTCCTGTCGCAGGTACAGTCGAAGCGAACGCCGTGGCGAGCGCCGGCAAGCGGAGGTCGCATGTGACCACGAGAAGCTGTCTGAGGGACCGAGTACGGCAGGCACCTGGGCCACGGCCTGTTCGAGTTCCGCCTGCGTCACGACGAAGTGGCGCTACGGAATCGGCTGCGACTGCCCTCGCTCGAGCCTGTGGGCTCTCGGCGCCGGAGTCCCACGCTCTTGCGTGTCTTCTGTCATGCCCACGGGGACCGCGTCATCCTGCTACTCGGCGGCTACGACAAGGGGAGTGACCCAAGCCGCAGGCGCCAGCAGCGTGAGATCGCGCTCGCACGACGGCGACTCGACGACTTCCTGGCGCGAAGACGAGGGCGTCAGGTGTGAGGTGTCCTTGCGGGATTATGCGCTATGACCGATACTCGCTCTGAGGTGAGCACGATGACGACCTTTGAAGAAGCCTATGCGCGCGTGGTCGCCGAAGCCGAGGCCGAGGGTCCGGATGCAGTCGCGGAACTGCGGATCCTCGAGGACCGCTACCGCCTGGCGGCGGCCCTCATCGGCCGCAGGCTGGCGCTCCACATGACCCAGCAGCAGTTGGCCGCGGCTTCGGGCATCCGTCAGAGCGAGATCAGCCGCATCGAGGGCGGCAACGGCAACCCGACGCTCAAGACCTTGAGCGCGCTCACCGCGGCGCTTGGCGTCGAGCTGGCTCTGAAAGCGAAGTAGCGGCCGCCGGCGCCGAGCTCGCCGCCCGGCACATCCTTCAGCCGCACATTCCCTCCCTCCGTTCACCCCACCCGCTCGATCTCCCCCGGCTGCCAGCTCTTGTCGAAGTACGACTCGAGCGGCCCGTAGAGCCGGAGGATCGTGAACCAGCCCTTGCCGGGCACCGTCTGGATCCAGTTGCCGCGCCCGACGCCGTCAGGCTGCTCGGGCGCGAAGTACACGGTCGTCGAGCCGTCGGCGCCCGGCTCGGCGGCCGGCGACGGGTAGCTCTGGCTGCCGGCGCGCGGGTAGGGCTGCGACGTGACGAGCATCGATCGCGTCTGGTTGTCGTAGAGCGTCAGCGACCAGAAGCTCTTCGCCGGGATCCCGGCCGGCAGCGTGAGCCGGTACGTCCTGCCCCCGTCGAAGTACCGCCCGTCGGCGTCGAAGGTCGCAGAGAGGTACTGCGAGCCGATCCCGCTCACGAGCATGCACTCCGCCGGGCTGAGGCACATCACGCCGTAGGAGAAGTTGGTGCGCCCGTCCAGCATCCGCACGCCCGTCGGCGGCCACACCTGGACCCCCGTCGGCGTGCGCACGCCGTCCTGCAGCGGCCCCTCGATCACCGGCGGCCGGGTCTCGAAGTCGTGACCGCAGACGGTCACCGTGAGCGGCATCCAGGCCGAGCCGGGGTAGAAGTACCAGTCCGGGTCGCGCGGGCGCATGAACAGGCTGCGGCCGGTCGCGTTGCCGACCGCGGCCGCGTCCGCGAGGATCCTCCTCATGCGCTCGTCGGGCGCGAAGGGCCTGCCCTTGACGATGCCGACCGCCGCGATGGACCCCATCAGCTCCGGGTCCAGCGAGCCGGCGGGCTCCTGCTGCACGACCTCGTCGAGCCACTCGTAGTACGTGAAGTCGTTCGGCCAGACGGTCTCCATCACCGCGCCGCTCATGTCGTGGAAGACGGTCTCCGGCGGCGGCGTGACCGGCCCCAGAGCGGCCTCACCGCGCAGGAACGAGGCGAAGGACGTCCCGGCGCCGCCGGCCTGGTACGGGTGGATCCGCATCAGGGTGCGCAGGCTCTCGACGGCGGGCGCCGTGTCGCCGTCCTGCAGGAACAGGCGGCCGAACAGCAGCACGTGCAGGGTCCTGGGACGGGCGATGTAGAAGCCGCCCTCGGGCAGCGGGCCGTCGTAGCCGGGCGGCACGATGAGGTACCTGCCGCCGAGCCCGCGGTCGGCGCCGGGCCCGCCGACGTCCATCACCCAGCGGGCCCAGTAGTCGTTCAGGGCGCCGAGCAGCCGGGGCGGCGCCTCCAGCACCAGCGGGCCGCCGGTCAGGTCCAGGAAGCCGCCGACGTACACGGTGTCGGCGTTCCCCGTCAGGAAGCGCGAGGTCGAGTCGAGCAACGCGAGGATCACGAGCTCGTTGTCCTTGACGCCGGCCTCGAGGAAGCCGCGGCGCATGCCGTGCGTGTTGACGCCACCCAGACAGTTCACGAACGCCTCGTACGCGTGCGTGAAGTCGAGGTGGTCGTAGACCTTCTCGAGCGTCTCCGCGCTGGGCATCCCATCCGTGAAGTGGAGCGTGCCGATGCGCGTCTCCACCTCGTCCGGCGTCGTGATCGCCTCGGGCACCTCGCGCATGCCTGCCGGTGCCGCTTGCTGGCCGGGTGATCCCATGGTGACAGCTCCCCCCCATCGCTCGTCACTGGTGCGGCGCCCTGTGCACGCGCGCCCGGCCGGCGGCCCCTGCCGGGTCCGGCCCGTGCGACTCGCCGCGTGCCCTCACCGTACAGGCCGCAACGTCCGAGGTCTACACTCGGTGACAGACGACGGGGCCGAGGCACGCCGCGCCGCCACCAGCACCGCGCGGCCTCGGCACCGGGTGCGCCCAGGCCCCCGGGTCCCGCTCCCCTACCGAGGCGACACGTGGAGCCTGAGCCCCAACGCCCGGAGTACGCTCAGCACGGTGGCTAGCTGGGGATTGCCGGCCGCCGAAAGGGCCTTGTACAGACTCTCGCGACCCAGGCCCGACTCCGCGGCGACCAGCGACATGCCTCTCGCCCGCGCGACGTCCCCGAGGGCCGCGGCGATGACGGTCGCGTCTCCGTCCTCGAGGGCGGCTTCCAGATAGGCGGCCATGTCGTCCAGAGACGACAGGTGGTCGGCGGCGTCCCATGTCGAGGTCTTCACTCGCACCATCCGTCCTCCTCGAGGCCTCGAGCCATCCGTCGCGCGACGCGGATGTCTCTGTGCTGGGTGCGCTTGTCTCCGCCGGCGAGCAGGACGACCACCTGGCCGCCGGGACGCGCGATGTACAGTCGGTACCCAGGTCCGTAGTCGATCCGCAGTTCACTCACGCCGTCGCCCACGGGTGCGACGTCAC
>CAIXSE010000293.1 GCA_903921965.1 uncultured Thermoleophilia bacterium
CCGCACCCACCCCGGCGAGCGGGCACTGCTCCTGACGACCACCGCGGTGGTGGCGCCCGAGGACCGGGCGGCCTCGCTCCCGCAGGCCTTCGTGGAACGTGTGTTCGGCCTCATCGCCGCCGTGATGACCGGCGGCGAGGCCGCAGGCGGAGCCGGCGACGGGCAGGCGCCGGCGGCGGGGTACCCCGGCACCTCGGTCGGCGACCTGGACCGGCAGCTCCAGGAGGCGGGCCGGCGGGACGCGGGGCACGCCGGCCGGCCGGACGTGGGCGACGTGTTCGCCATGCTGCACGCGGTCTGGGCGCTCGCCCAGGGCATGGCCGAGTACGACCGCCTGTACACGGGCCCGGAGCGCGAGGTGCTGCGCAGCCGCCACCGCGAGGTCTTCGCGGCCTACGTCGAGGGCTCGAAGCTGGCGTGGCGGCGCGGGTAGCGGCTCAGGGAGCCGCCACGACCTGACCGCCGCCGGCGGCGTGGGCCGGGCTCAAGCCGATGGACCCCGCTCGAGGAGCCGCCGCGCGGCACGGCTCCCTGCCGCGCGCCCCAGCTCGCCGTCGTCGCCGTAGCGCAGCGCCCGCGTGGGACAGGCGCGCGCGCAGGCCGGCTCCAGGCCGGCGGCCACGCGCGCGTGACAGAGGTCGCACTTGTGCAGGCGCCCGTCGGCGGCGTACCGCGGCACGCCGAAGGGGCAGGCCAGCGCGCACATGCGGCAGCCGATGCAGAGGTCGCGCTCGACCACGACGGCGTCGGGGTCGCGGGCGCGGCGGAGCGCGCCGCCGGGGCAGACGGCGATGCACGGCGCCGACGCGCAGTGCCGGCAGGCCAGCGACACGTGGCCGATCCCGGCCTCGGGGTACGACCCGTCCTCGACCGTGAACACCTGGCGCCACGCGCCCGAGCCGTCGTGCGGCTCTAGGTCGTTCTGGTCGCAGCAGGCCACGACGCACGCGTAGCAGCCCGAGCAGCGCTCCACGTCGAGCGAGAGTCCCGCGCTCACAGCCTTCCTCCTTCGCCGGTCACTCTCGTCACGCGGCACCGCGCGCCCTTGTACGCCGGGAACCCCGAGACTGGATCGAGGTCGTCGGCGCCGAGGAGCAGGTTGGCGTCGGCCTCCGGATGATCGTGGAACAGGGACACCATGCCGGGCGGGACCAGCTCCGTGAGGTTGGCGCGCACCCGGACCGACCCCGCCGGCGTCGTCAGGTCCACCCAGTCGTCCTGCCCGACGCCGAGGTCGCGGGCGTCGGCCGGGCTGAGGTCGGCCGCCGGGTCGGGGCGCAGGCCGCGCGTCCAGGGCAGGCGGTAGGTGCGTGAGTGGATGAACATGGGCAGGCGGGAGCCAGTGCTGAGCACGAGCGGGAACTCGTCTGCGAGGCCGGCGGTCTCGTGCCGTGGCGGCACGTAGACCGGCAGGGCTTCGATGCCGGTGACGGCGGTGTGCGCGGCGAGGACGGTGGAGGCGAGCTCCATCTTGCCCGTCGGCGTGGGGAAGCCGCCCGTCTCGTAGCCGCGCTCGCCCGGTACCAGCGGCGCGGGCACCGGCGCGCCGCCGGGGTGCGCCGCCAGCTCGGCCACCGTGAGGCCCGCCGGGGCGAGGATCCAGTCCATGGCGGCGTCGAAGGCGGCGGCGCGGGCGGCGGGCGGCGGCCCGCCCTCGCCGCCCCACGGATCGAGCAGCGGGTCGCCGAGCCGCAGGCGGTGCGCCAGGTCGAAGACGA
>CAIXSE010000294.1 GCA_903921965.1 uncultured Thermoleophilia bacterium
CGAGACGGTCGCGATCCTCATGGGCCTGCGCGACAAGTACGAGGCGCACCACAAGGTGAGCATCACCGACGCCGCCATCCGCGAGGCGGCGTACCTGAGCGACCGCTACGTGAGCGACCGCTTCCTGCCCGACAAGGCCATCGACCTGATCGACGAGGCGGCCAGCAAGCTGCGCATCGAGGCGACCATGCTGCCGCCGGACCTGCGCGAGATGGAGATCAAGCTCCAGGAGCTCACGCGCGAGGGCGCGGCGGCTGTGCAGGCGCAGGACTACGAGCGCGCCGCCCAGCTGAAGGAGCAGAGCGACAGGGTCCAGGAGACCTTCGTCAAGGCCAAGGACGCCTGGCTCGCCGACAAGGGCATCGCCGACGCGACCGTGGACGCCGACGACATCGCCGAGGTGGTCAGCAAGTGGACCGGCATCCCGGTGCAGCGCATGCTCCAGGAGGAGGCCGACAAGCTGCTCGAGATGGAGCACAACCTGCACAGCCGCGTGATCGGGCAGGACCGCGCGGTGGAGGCGGTCAGCGAAGCCGTCCGCCGGGCCCGCGCGGGCCTGAAAGACCCGAAGCGGCCGATCGGCTCGTTCGTCTTCCTCGGCCCGACGGGCGTGGGGAAGACCGAACTGGCCCGTGCCCTGGCCGAGTTCCTGTTCGACGACGAGTCCGCGCTCATCCGCATGGACATGAGCGAGTACCAGGAGAAGCACACCGTCTCACGTCTCACGGGCGCGCCGCCCGGCTACGTCGGCTACGACGAGGGCGGCCAGCTCACCGAGGCCGTGCGGCGGCGGCCGTACAGCGTCGTGCTGTTCGACGAGATCGAGAAGGCGCACCCCGACGTGTTCAACGCCCTGCTCCAGATCCTCGACGACGGCCGCCTGACCGACGGCAAGGGCCGCACCGTGGACTTCAAGAACACGGTCGTCATCATGACGAGCAACATCGGCAGCGGCGTCATCGGCCGGCACCGCCTGGGCTTCGCCGCCGAGGAAGAGGGCCGCACGCACGAGGACCTGGAGCGCCGTCTGCTCGAGGAGCTCCGCAAGGCGTTCCGGCCGGAGTTCCTCAACCGCGTCGACGAGATCGTGGTGTTCGACCCGCTCACCCGCGAGGAGCTCGCACAGGTCGTCGACCTGCTTCTCACGCGCCTGCGCGACCTGGCCGCGGGCCAGGGGATGAGGCTCGAGGTCACGCAGGCCGCGAAGGAGTTCGTGGCGGACCAGGGCTACGACGCCGAGTACGGGGCGCGGCCGCTCAAGCGCGCCATCCAGCGCCTGGTCGAGAACCCGCTGTCGAGCGCCCTGCTGCGAGGGCAGTTCACGAGCGGCGACACGGTGGTCGTCGACCTCGAAGGCGGGGCTCTGGTCTTCAGGAAGGACCTGGGCTAGAGTCGGGTGACCATGGCGGGTCGGCGGACACCTCTGTCGGGCGGGACCGTCGGTGCGGCGCTGGGTGTGATTCTGGCGCCGCGCCGCGGCGAGTCCCGCCGCACGGCTCTCACGCGCCTGCGACTCTCGCTGCGCCCCGGGCGGGGCGCGCTCGACGTCTTCGCAGGCACGCCGTGCTCGCAGGCCGGCCCGCCGTCGGCAGGCGCCACGACCGCGCAGACGCGCGAGTGATCCTCGCCCCTCGTCCCTGAGGAGGAAGATGGACGGCACCTTCGACAGCCAGAACGACCAGCTCTACTGCGACATCAACTTCCGGGAGATCGAGATCATCGCCTACATCGGCGAGTTCCGTATCGTCGGCGTCGCCCACTTCGGCGTCGGCCAGCGCTCCAGCTCGCGCCGCGCGTCGGACTACATCCGTTCGTTCAACGACGCCCGGCTGACGCTGTCGCGGGTGCGCATCTACAACAAGACGACCAAGGAGCTCATCGACACGGCGCCGTTCATCCTCTTGAACATGGACAAGGTCGACTTCCTGTACGGCCGTGACGAGACCTCCCGCGAGCCCGCGGAGGAGACCGGAGCGGCGAGCGGCGCATGAGCGGCGCGCGGTACGAGGCCGAGGTGCTCATCCCCACGGCGCGCTTCGTCTTCAGCGTCGAGGGGGAGGCGGTCGAGGTGCTGCCGGAACACCGCGCCCCGGAGGCGTTCGTCGCGTACCGCGAGCTCCGCGACGAGCGCCCCGTCGTCGGTATGACCACGTTCCCCAACACGGTGCTGTTGCGCGGCGCGAAGACCATCGTCGTCGATCCGGGCCTGCCGCTGCAGAACGAGCCGGTGGTCCGGGCGCTGGAGGCCCGCGGTCTGGGTCCGGGCGACGTGGACCTCGTCGTGCTCACACACGCACACCTCGACCACGCGGGCGCGTGCCTCGAGCTCGGGGCGCCGGTGGCCGTCCACGAGCTGGAGACCCGCTCGCCGCACTGGCTCGCCGTCGGCGGCCTGCTCGAGGCGCTGCCCCTCGAGGTGCTGCAGGGCAACGACGGCGAGCTGGCGCCCGGCGTCACGTGGGCGCGCACGCCGGGCCACTGCCCGGGCCACATCAGCCTGTGCGTGGACACGGGCGCCGGCCCGGTCGTCCTGTGCGGCGACACGATCGGCCCGGGCCGGGCGGAGTTCGACGCCATGGCGCCGGCGGGGCCGGCGGCCGCCGAGCTGCTGCTCTCGTGGCAGCTCATCCGCTCGTGGAAGCCGGTGCGCATCATCGCCGGCCACCTCGCACCGTTCGCTCCGTAGCCGGCGGTGCCGGGCCGCGTGCCGGTCGCGCTGTGCTAGACTGACCGTTCTTCTCACACGCAAAGGAGCCAACTGCGTGCCCATCTACGAGTATCGCTGCGACGACTGCGGTGTCTCTCTCGAGGTCCTGCAGAAGATGAGCGACGACCCGCTGGAGACCTGCGAGGAGTGTGGCGGCCACCTGAGCAAGGTGCTGCACCCCGTCGCCATCCACTTCAAGGGCTCCGGCTTCTACACGACCGACTACGGCAAGGGGTCTGGGCGGCCCGCGGGCGCCTCGGCCTCGTCTGACGACACGTCGGCCAAGGACGAGAAGGCGGCGTCGGGGAGCTCGAGCGCTTCCGGGTCTGCCGGCGACGCGGCCAAGAGCGACAGCAAGGCTGCGGCGAAGGCCGGCAAGGCCAAGGAGAAGCAGAAGGCCACCTGAGCGCGCCGGGAGCGACGACCGTGCCGCGACCCGATGAAGACTCCCTGCGCAAGGCGCGCAGGACCCTGCGGAGCCTGGTCAGCGACGGCCCCAGCGACCTGCCGTCGCTGAACCTCGTCGCCGACTCCATCCGCCTCGAGCTGGAGCGGCGCGGCGCCGTCGCCATCCTGTACGTGAGCCTCGACCGCTACGGCCGTCTCGAGCCCATCTTCGGCTGGCACGTGGTGGCCGACATCCTCGACGCCGTGGCGGCGAGCCTCTCGGGCATGGTCGGCAGCACGCTCCGGCGCCTGGACGTGGTCAGCGACTTCACGCTGACCGACGATGCCTTCATCGTGCTGCTGTCGCCGCCGCGGATGCCCGGCGGGCGTGAGGCCGTCGTCGCCGAGGAGGACCTCGCGGCAGTCACCCGCCGGGTGTACGAGCGCCTGCAGTCCCTCCTGCTCAACGACCTCGCCCCCGGCGTGTACGACCGCGTGCACCCCGCCGTGGGCGCGGCCGTGGTGCGCGCCGACGGCGAGCTCACCTTCGAGCAGAACCTGCAGCACGGATTGGCGCTGGCCATGCAGGCGGCCGCCGACAGCGCCGCCGCCTACGACGAAGGCATGTGCCGCACGCTCGCGGCCTGCGTCGAGAATGGCGAGCTCGAGCCCCTGTTCGAGCCGCTGGTCGACCCCGCGGGCCGCCGGGTCCTCGGCTACCGCAGCACGGTCCGGGGACCCTTCTACTCGCCGCTCCGCCTTCCCGACGTCCTCCTGGACGTGGCGCGGCGGTCCTCGCTGCTCGAGACCTACGGCGTCGCCGCCCGTGCGGCCACCGTCTCGGCGGCCGCGGGCCTGCGCCCCGACGACCTCCTGTTCGTCGGGTGCGCCGCCGCGGAGCTGCCCAACGCGGCCGTGGTGGCCCTCAGCGAGTTCTACTCGCTGAACCGTGCGCTGGTGCCCCAGCACGTGGTGTTCGAGCTCGACGCCGAGGAGCTCACGTTCAACACCGCGTCGCTGCTTCGCACGCTCGCCGACGTCCGCCAGATGGGGTTCCAGCTGTGTCTCGCTTCCCTGGGTGGCCACTTCACGTCGCTCGAGCTCATCGCCGAGGCCCGGCCGGACTTCCTGTGCCTGGACCCGGTGCTGGTCGCCGGCGTCGACAGCCAGGTCACCTCGGTCGACGTCGTGCAGCTCCTGGTGCGCTTCGGCGACCGTGTCGGCGCGCAGGTGATCGCGACCGGGGTGCGCACGCGCGAGCAGGAGCGCGTGCTGGCCCGCAACGGCGTCGAGGTCTTCTGCGGCGAGCTCTTCGCGCGACCCGACGTCCGGCTGCCCTCGGTGAGGTTCCCCGACCAGCGTCCGTAGCCCGCGCCCGGGCCGTGCGGAGGACGTCTCAGGCCGAGAGGCTGGCCGGGAGCTCGGCCTGGTCCGCGACCCCGGCGTAGATGGTCACGCGGTTGCGGCCGCGCCGCTTGGATTCGTAGAGGGCGTCGTCGGCGCGCTCGACCAGCTCGGTCTCGTCGGCCGCCCCGTACGGGTAGGTGGCGACCCCGGCCGAGACCGTGCAGAAGACGTCTTCGCCGCCGCGCGCCGTGAGCGCGATCTGCTCGACGGCCCGGCGCAGGCGCTCGGCCAGCTCGTAGCCGTGCGACTCGTCGCCGCGGATGAGCACGGCGAACTCCTCGCC
>CAIXSE010000295.1 GCA_903921965.1 uncultured Thermoleophilia bacterium
CCGACGAGCTCGTCGGCGATGAGCGTGTTCACGTTGTCGACGGCCCGCAGCACGCTCCGGCCGAGGTACGCGCCGCCGTCGTCGCGCAGCTCGACCGCCTCGTACTCGCCGGTCGACGCCCCCGAGGGCACCGCGGCGCGGCCGACGACACCGGACTCGAGCTCGACCTCGACCTCGACGGTGGGGTTGCCGCGCGAGTCCAGGATCTGCCTGGCCTGCACATCGACGATGGTGGTCATTGGACGCCTCCCGCTTTCGCGCGCTGGTAATAGTCCTCCTGGCCGGGCAAGTCTAGCGCAGCCCAGTCCCGGCCTTCGGCCGCCGCCAGGTCGGCGGCGGCCACGACGCGGCGCTCGAAGCGGCGCGCCGCCTCACGGAGCGACAGCTCCGGGTCGACGTGCAGCAGGCGCGCAACGTTGACGACCGCCAACAGCAGGTCGCCGACCTCGTGCGTGACCCTCGGGTCGTGCCGGTCGGGGTCGCCGTCGGGCACCTCGTCGAAGAGCTCAGCGAGCTCGTCGCGCTCTTCGGCGATCTTGTGGAAGCCTTCGCGCGCCGAGTCCCAGTCGAAGCCGACGCTGCCGGCACGCTGCTGCAGCTTGCGCGCCAGCAGGAGCGCGGGGAACGAATCGGGGACGTCGTGGAAGATGCCCTCCCGGCCCTCCTGCTCCACCTTGATGCGCTCCCACCGCGCCTTGACCTCGCGCGGCGTGTCGGCCCGCGCGTCGGCGAAGATGTGCGGGTGCCGGCGGATGAGCTTCGCCTCGATGGCGGCGCTGACGCTGGCGAGGTCGCCGGCGCCGCGCTCGCTCAGCATGAGGGCGAGCAGCACGACCTGCAGCAGCAGGTCGCCGAGCTCGCCGTGCACGTGCTCGAGGTGGTCGCCGGCGATGGCGTCGGCCAGCTCGTAGACCTCCTCGACGGTGTAGCTGACGATGTCCTTCGGCGTCTGCTCGCGGTCCCAGGGGCACTCCACGCGCAGCACGTCGACGATGCGCTTGAGCGAGACCAGCTCCTGGCCGAGCAGGGCGTCGTCGAACTCGGGGCCCGCGGGGACGGTGAGGAGCGCCGGTCCGGCGCCGTCGCCGCCCCGACCCGCGACCCGGCGGCGCAGCTCGCGCGCCAGCGCCGGTCCGCTGGTGCCGGCGAGCGCGACCACGACGTCACCGTCGGCGGCCGTCGCCACGAGCTCGTCGAGCCCCGCCGCGTCGCGGGGGTCCACTTCGAGCAGCCGGCCCTCGCCCGGATCGGCGGCCTGCGCGACCAGGTCGCGCACGTCGCCGGCCAGGCCGGCGGGAACGAAGACGGCGCCGCCGCCGCCCAGCGCCCGCAGCGAGGCTGCGGGCGCCAGACCGGCGGCGGCGCCGACGAACACGAGCGTGAGGCTCATGGCCGGGCCGCGCCTCCGTCAGGTCACGGCGTGGCGCTGGAGGCCGGAGCCGGGCTGCCGGACGCGGCCGGGCTCGGCGAGGCCGTCAGCACGGCCGGGTCGAAGCCGGCGGCATACGCGATGCCGACGGTCTTCATGGCGTCCTTGAGCCACTTGTCCCAGGCGGTGGTGGCGCGCTGGTACTTGAGCGTCTGGATGATGCCTGCCTTGGCCTGCTCGAACGTCTGGTCGCTGCCCGGGGCCTTGGCGGTGACCTCGATGACGTGCCAGCCGTACTGGGTCTTGACCGGGTCGGAGATCTCGTTGACCTTGAGGGCGAAGGCCGCATCGGAGAACGGCTTGACCATGCGCGAGGCGTCGAACGAGCCGAGAGCACCGCCGCTGTCCTTCGAGCCGGGGTCGGTGGAGTACTGCGCGGCGATCTTCTTCCACCCGGCGTCGGTGTTGTCGGCCTCGAGGAGCGCCTTGACCTTGTCGGCCTCGGCCTTGGTCTTGACGAGCACGTGACGGGCCGTGACCTGGTCCGGCACCACGAACTGCGACTTGTTGGCCGGGTCTTCGTAGTACTTCTTGGCCTCGGCGTCGGTGACCGTGACCTTGGCGTCGACCTTGGCCTTGACGGCCTCCTGGAGCATCTGCGCCTTGAGCTGCGACTTGAGCTGCTCCATAGTCACGCCCTGCTTCTTGAGCAGCTCGTCGAGCTTCTTCTTGCCGCCGACCTGCTGGGTGATCTGCTTGAGGCGGTCGTCCATCTGCTTGGCGGTCACCGTGACCTTCATCGTGGCGGCTTCCTGCGCCATGAGCGCGTTCTGCACGAGGTAGCTGACGATGCTGGCCTTGAGCTGGTCGTACTCGGCCGTGCCTTCTTTGGGGAACGCCGGCGCGCCCTCGGTGGACGCGTACTGGGCCTTGGCCTGCGCCCAGATCTCATCGAACTGCGCCTGGGTGACGGTCTGGTCGCC
>CAIXSE010000296.1 GCA_903921965.1 uncultured Thermoleophilia bacterium
GAGCTGGCCGGCGTGAGCGAGCCGGTCGCCCGGGAGGCCATGCGCCTGGCGGCTCACAAGCTGCCCGTGAAGTGCAAGTTCGTGACGAGGGAGGGCAGTCTCCTTGAAGGCTAGCAAGC
This sequence comes from uncultured Thermoleophilia bacterium, assembly GCA_903921965.1. Next base: position 120 of record CAIXSE010000296.1, read on the forward strand.
TCCGTGAGCTGTCCGACGACGAGCTCGCCCTGCGCCTGAAGGACACGCGCAAGGAGCTCTTCAACCTGCGCTTCCAGCACGCCACCGGGCAGCTAGACAATCCGCACAAGTTGAACGCGACGCGCCGCGAGATCGCCCGCCTGCTCACCATGCAGTCGGAGCGGGACCGTGTGCGGAAGGCAGCCGGTGGTGAAGCCTGATGGCGACGAAGAAGACAGACAGTAAGCCGGCCGCCAAGTCGGCCGCCAAGAAGCCGGCCGCGCGGAAGCCGGCGGCCAAGAAGACCACGGCCAAGGCGGCCGAAGCCGCCGCCGTGCCGGTCAAGAAGCTCTCGGCCGCCAAGGCGAAGGCCAAGGCTGAGCACAAGACGCCCGAGAAGGTCCCGGGGCGCAAGGAGCGCCGGGGCATCGTCGTCAGCGACGCCATGGACAAGACCGTGGTCGTGCGCATCGACGTCGCCCAGAAGCACGAGCGGTACGGCAAGGTCGTGCGCCGGTCCAGCAAGCTGCACGTGCACGACGAGCACAACGCGGCCGGCGTCGGCGACCTCGTGCGCGTGGTCGAGACGCGGCCGCTGAGCGCCACGAAGCGCTGGCGGCTTGTCGAGATCCTCGAAAAAGCTAAGTAAGCAGTCCGGCAGAGGAAACACATGATCCAGGTTGAGACCAGACTACGAGTCGCCGACAACACGGGCGCCCGCGAGATCCTCTGCATCCGGATCCGGGGAGGCTCGAAGCGCCGGTACGGCACCGTCGGCGACATCATCGTCGGCACCGTCAAGGTCGCCACGCCCGGCGGCAGCGTGAAGAAGGGCGACGTCGTGCGCGCCGTCATCGTGCGCACCAAGAAAGAGTACGGTCGCAAGGACGGCACCTACATCGCCTTCGACGAGAACGCCGCCGTGCTGATCGACAACCAGGGCAACCCGCGTGGTACGCGCATCTTCGGGCCCGTGGCCCGCGAGTTGCGCGAGAAGAACTTCATGAAGATCGTGTCGCTGGCCCCCGAGGTCCTCTGAGGCCGCGCGCCGGTGAGGGAGTCGCTGCAGAGATGAGCAAGCTGAAGATAAAGAAGGGCGACCAGGTCAAGGTCGTGTCCGGCAAGGAAGCCGGTAAGACCGGCAAGGTGATGCGTGTCGACACCGAGACGGGTCGCGTCGTTCTCGAGCGACTCAACATGATGAAGAAGCACACCCGGCCGAACCCCAAGAAGAACCCGCAGGGCGGCGTGATCGAGCGCGAGGGGTCCATCGACGCCTCGAACGTCATGCTCGTGTGCCCGGCCTGCGGTCAGCCTACGCGCGTCGGCTTCCGGCTGACCGCCGACGGCGGCAAGGTCCGCATCTGCCGCAGGGCCAACTGCGGCAAAGACATCGACAAGGCGTAAGAACGATGGCCAGGCTCAAGGACAAGTACCTCAAGGAGATCGTGCCCGAGCTCATGACCGAGTTCGGCTACCGCAACGTGATGGAAGTGCCGAAGGTCACCAAGGTCACCCTCAACATGGGTGTCGGTGAGGCCAAGACCAACGCCAAGCTGCTCGACGACGCCGTCGAGGACCTGGCGCTCATCGCCGGCCAGCGCCCGTCCATCACCAAGGCGCGCAAGTCCATCGCCAGCTTCAAGTTGCGCGAAGGCATGTCCATCGGCTGCCGCGTCACGCTGCGCGGTGAGCGCATGTACGAGATGATCGACCGTCTCGTCTCCATCGCTCTCCCGCGCATCCGGGACTTCCGCGGCATCGACCCGAGCCAGTTCGACGGGCGCGGCAACTTCGCCATGGGCGTCAAGGAGCAGACCATCTTCCCCGAGATCGATTACGACTCGGTGGAGGTGTTCCGCGGCCTCAACATCATCATCACGACCACGGCCAAGACGGACGAGGAAGGACGCGCCCTGCTCACCAAGCTGGGTATGCCCTTCAAGTCGAACTAGGAGCATCTGGCATGGCAAAGACATCCCTCGTTGTGAAGGCGGGGCGGAAGCAGCGTTACAAGGTGCGGGAGTACAACCGCTGCGCCAGGTGCGGCCGCCCTCGCGGCTACTATCGCAAGTTCGGGCTCTGCCGCATCTGCCTGCGCGAAGTCGCGCACCAGGGCGTCATCCCCGGAATGACCAAGTCGAGCTGGTGAGAGGAGGCGATACGTATGTCCATGACTGACCCTATCGCCGACATGCTCACCCGCATCCGCAACGGCAGCACTGCACGGCACAGCATCGTCGAGATCCCGGCCTCGAAGATGAAGGCCCAGATCGCCCGGCTCATGCTCGAGCAGGGGTACATCTCCGGCTGGGAGCAGAAGCCGGGCGAGCACGGCGAGGTCATCCTCGTCGAGCTCAAGTACGGTAAGAACAGGGAACGGGTCATCTCCGGTATCAAGCGCGTCTCCAAGCCTGGGCGTCGTGTGTACGCCAAGAAGGAGTCGTTGCCCAAGGTGCTCGGCGGACTCGGCACGGCGATCATCTCCACCTCCCGCGGCCTCGTGACCAGCGCTGAAGCGCGCAAGCTGGGCCTCGGCGGTGAAGTGATCTGCTTCATCTGGTAAGGAC
>CAIXSE010000297.1 GCA_903921965.1 uncultured Thermoleophilia bacterium
GCACCGAAGACGTGTTCGTGACGCCCGAGGTCAATCCGTACCACATCCTGGTGCCGGAGTCCGAGGCAGAGCTCGCCCGGGACGTCCTGGCGCAGTTCGACGCCGCGCCCGAGGAGGCCGACGAGGAAGAGTAGCGCTTCCCTCATCTGGTATCATCATCGTTCGTGCATTGGCCTGCCCCGAGCGGGCTGCCCCGACACGGGAGAAACGATGTTCGGACGCATCTTCGGCCGTGGCAAGGACGAGACTGACCAGGCAGTCTGCGCCCAGTGCGGTCGCACCCTGCTGGTCGGCGAATGGACCCAGAACGTGGTCGGCGCCGACGGGCACGAGTACCTGATCTGTTCGCTGTGCGGCCAGAGTGCCGCCCTGGCCGACGTCGGGCCGGTGGCCAGCGGCACAACGCCGGCCAACAACGGGCGCGTGCGCGAGTCGCGCAGCGAGCTGCCCCAGGCCCTCGAGTACGGCGCCGAGGCCGGCGCCCTCGCGCAGCCCGAGCCCGCCCCGGCGGCGGCGCCCGTCGCAGCCCCGGTCGCGACCGCCGCCTTCCTGACGGCCGAGCCGCAGGCGGGCGAGAAGCGCGACTCGCGCAGCGAGAGCGACGCCTTCTGGCGCGCCCTGAAAGAGAAGGACGCGGAGATCGAGCGCCTGCAGGCCGAGCTCGCGCGCATGGACGCCGAGAAGCAGGAGCTCGCGGGGCAGCTCGCCCTCGCGCGCACCCAGCTCGGCACCCAGGCCTCGCAGGCCGCCGTCCCGCAGCAGCCGCTCGTACCCGCCGCGGCCGCCTTGGCGTTCGCCGCCGAGGCCGAGGCCCCCGCACCTGTGGCGCCGGAGCCCGCGGCGGAAGTCGTCCTGGCGGCAGAGGTCGCGGCGGTGGTCGCGCACGAGCCCGCGGAGCCGCCACGCGTCGACGCGTCGGAGCCCGGCGAGCGCACCTGGGGCGAGACGCCGGCCGAGTTCGCCGCCGAGCTGGCCGCCCTGCGCGACGAAGAGGCGGCCCTGCAGCCCGAGGCTGCGGCGGAGCCTGCTCCCTTCGTGGGCGTCGCCGCCGTGGCGCAGCCGGCCGCCTCCGAGCCGCAGGACGCGGCGCCGGTCGCGGCCGCGGCGGCGGAGGACGTCCCGCCCGTCGTGTTCGAGAACACGCAGCCCATCCCGGCGCTCACCGACGAGCTCATCGCGGCCGACGCGACGTCGCAGGCGGCGGCCGCACCGCCGGTCGCGGAGTCCGAGACCACGCTCACACCCGAGACCGGAGGCCCCGCGCCGTTCGTCGCCGCGGCGGCCGCGGCCCAGCCCCAGACGCCCCCCGCTCCCCCCGAGCCCACCGCGGCGGAACTCGAGGCCGAGGCCGCCAGCCTCACGCTGCTCCAGCGCGGCGTCGACCTTCTCAACGTGAGCGCCGTGCCGCACAAGATCGCCGAGACCAGCGACCAGCTCGGCATCCCCATGGTCAACGTGGCGTTCGACGGGCAGAGCACGCAGGTCACCTTCATGTGGTCGATGGGCTGGTACAGGTACGACGTCGACGCCGACTCGGGCGCCGTGCGCATGGGCGAGCGCGGGTACGACGAGCGCGCCGACCTGCGCCCCAACGCAAGCGTCCGCGCCGACGGCACCGTGCAGCTGGCGCCCGCGCAGATCAGCCGCGCCGCCAAGGCGCCGGCCGGGTCCGAGCCGGAGCCTCCGGTCGCGCCCGCCGGCGGCCCGGCTCCGGCCGCGGGCGTCCCCGCCGAGCCCGAGCCGCCCAGCGTCGCGGCCCAGAAGGCCCCGGAGATCCTGAGCAAGTCCCTCCTGGGGCAGCGCAGCGACGACGACGTCGCCTCCTGGGAGCAGACGCAGGCACGCGAGTTCGACTGGAACCGCTGAACACCGCCGGCGACGCGGCGTGAAGACGCGACGAGGGCCGGTGGTGCTCGGCACCACCGGCCCTCGTCGCGTACGGCACGCGCGTCGCCCGGGGCCTGCCCGGACCGCCCGCGCTCAGAAGCTCACACCGCTGCCGTCCGTGCCGAGGCCACCGAACCCGCCGAACATCTGCATCAGCAGCTTGTCGAGCGACTCCGCGTCCGCAGGCGGCGTGACGGTCACGGGCTGGTTGAAGTCGGACATCGCCACCGTGAGGTCGAGGGAGATGCCGTCCACGCCGGACATGTCCTTCTGGCCGGTGGTGTCGAGCGCGCCCTTCATCTGCATCTTGTAGATGAGGCTGTCGTCGACCCCGACCCAGTACTCGACCGTCGCCTCCTCGAGCCCCTTGCCCAGCTGCTCGAGCTGAGCCTGGTTCTGGTCCAGGCCCTGCCCGAGACCCTCGAGCTGGTCGTTGCCGCCGAGCTTCTTCTGGAGCTTCGGGTCCTTGGACGCCTGGAGCAGCGCATCGGCGAGCTTCTGGGGGTCGGCAGTGCCCTTCACGTGATAGACCTTGACGCCGTCGAGCGTCTCCTCGCCGACCATCGCGTACTGCATGCCCCACACCGAGGGATCGAGCCCGAGGCTCTTGAGCTGGGCGTTGGGGTCGGCGCCGATCTGCGCCTGCTTGTCGAGGCTGCTGCCGCTCTTGGAGTCGACCTTGTACCACTGGTCCTCGTACTGGACCCACGACTTCTCACCCTGCGTCATCATGCCCAGTTCGAGCGTCTGGCCGGAGACGCCCAGGCTGATCGTCATGTCCGCGGTCGCGGGATCGCTCTGGCTCTTGCCCTCGGCGTGCATCGTCACGCCGTCGGCGAGCAGCGCCGTGGTGGTAGGGTCGGTCATCTTGCTGGTGTCGCCCTGGACGGTCATCCCGGCGTCCATCACGAAGGACGCGCTGGTGACATCGGCCATCGCCGTCTCCGCGTCCTTCACGACCTGTTCGGGGGAGACGCCGGTGATCGCGGCCGCGCTGCTCGGGCTCGCGCCAGAGGAACTCGGGTCGCTGCCGCATGCGGCCGCGACCAGGAGCAGTACGGCCAGCAGAGCCACCACGGCCCAGAGTGCTGTTGACGTGCGACGCATGAAGGTCTCCTCCCTCTCCCGACCTGACTGGGTGCGCCGACAGGCGCATCCAGTAGTGTATCGGAGGTTGAACGCGGTCCTTGACGGAGACGTCCTCAGACGGCGCCCGCGTTCACCGGCCGGCGAGGCGCCGGCGGCGCCCCGGGGCCGCGAAACGCGCTCAGGAGCCGGAGCGCCGGGGAGAGATGACCACGGCGCGGAAGGGCTCGTTGCCCTCCGAGGCGGTCGTCACACGGGGGTGGTCCTTGAGGTGCAGGTGCACGACCTTGCGCTCCGCGGCGGTCATCGGCTTGAGGGCGATGGGCGTGCCTTCACGGGCCACCTTCTGGGCCATCCGGTCGGCGAGCGACACGAGCGCCGACTCGCGCCGGCCGCGGTAGCCCTCGGCGTCCACGACGACCTGCCGCCGGTCGCGACTGTCGCCGTTCACGACGATGGCGGAGAGATACTGGAGCGCGTCGATGGTGGCCCCGTGGCGGCCGATGAGCAGGCCGAGGTCGTCGCCGCTGACCTCGGCACGGACCACGTCGCCGCTCTCGAAGGCGCGCACGTCGGCCTCGATGCCCATGAGGCTCACCGTGGTCTGGACGAAATCGCGCAGCACCTCCGCCCCGGGCGTCATCTCTTCTTCGTCGTCGTCCTCGGGCAGGTCGTCGCGCTCCGACTCGGGGCGCAGCCGCGCCTCGACGCGCGCCTCGGCCTTGCCGCGGCCGAAGAACCCGCCCTTGCTGCCCTCTTCGACGACGAGGAACTCCACGTCGGCCTCGTTGACGTAGGGCACCACCTTGCGCAGCTGCTCGAGCGCCTTGCGCTTGGCCTCGTCGATGGTGCCGGCGGCGGCGATCGTCGCGAACTCGGTCTCTTCTTCGCCGTCGTCGAGCGGCGGGAGATCGTCAGGCTCTGCCATTGGTGCCTCCGCGTGCCACGGCCGTGGCGTACCTACGGGGAACGGCTCAGCCGCCCGCCGTGTCAGTGGTGTCTGTGCCCTGCGCCTGGGCCGGCGCGGCGTCGTCGCCGGCCGGACTCACCTGTGAGGTCTCGCCGCCGGCCGGACCCGCCGGCGGCTCGGGAGCGGCGTCGGCCACCTGCCCGGCGGGACCGCCGGACGTGCCGTCGGGCTGCTTCGCCGGCGCACCCGGCTGCTGCGGGCCGGCCTTGCCCTTGCCCCTGCCCGGCCTCGGGCTGCGGCCCGC
>CAIXSE010000298.1 GCA_903921965.1 uncultured Thermoleophilia bacterium
CCGAGGATGCCGGTGATCATGCCGGCCACCACGTCGCGGATGTCGCCGGCGAAGATCTCGCCCTCGGGCGCCGCCTCGGCGCCGGCGCGCCCCGCGGACGTGAGCCGGGAGAGGGCGCGCTGCGCCTGCACCAGGGCCGAGACGTCGACGTTGAGGCCCAGCAGGCCGTACGGCGCGCCGGTCTCGTCGCGCAGCGTGACGGCGAGGGACTTGAGGATCTTGCCGTCGCGCGACGTGAGGTAGAGGCGCACGTCGTTGCCGTCGCCGGCGTTGCGCAGCGTGCGCAGCATGCGGTCGGTGGGAGGGTCGCCCACCTTGCGGCCGGTCACCGCGCCGTTCTCGATGGCCACGATGGACTGAGGGACGCGGGCGACGTCGTGCAGCACGACCTCGCAGTCCGGCCCGAACATCTCGGCGAGCCCCTGGACGACGGGCACGAGCGCCCGCAGGCGGGGATCGAGCAGATCGGGGGAAAGAGGCTTCATCGCGCTCCACGGACCCGGCGGTGGCGCCGGGGGCCCCAAGGCGCCGTTGCGTCCCAGGACATCCGGTATACACCGCGAAGCGCCGGTCTGTCAAAAAAAGTGGCGGCGCTATCCGGAAAAGTGGGAGCCCAGGCTGTGACACGCCCGACGTGGACGGGGCCGGGGACGCGGCAGCGTCCCCGGCCCCGTCGCCGGTCCGTGCGCGCGCGGCGTCAGCTCGCCGGCCGCGCGATGAGCGTGGCCTGCACCGTGCGGGTGCCGGCCTTGTCGGCCAGGGTCAGCGTGACGGTGTCTCCCGGCTTCCTGGTGGAGAGGAAGGCGATCAGGTCGTCGAAGCTGGCGATCTCGGTGGAGTCGGCCTTGACGATCACGTCGCCGCCGACGGTGTACGTGCTGGTGCCGACGGTGACCTGCTGGTCGCCGCCTTTGATGCCGGCCTTCTCGGCCGGGCTGCCGCTCTTGACCGTCTCGATGAGGGCGCCGGACTCGATGGTGAGGCCGGCGGCCTTGGCGACATCCGGGGTGAGCGTCTGGCCGCCGACGCCGAGCCACGCGTACTCCACCTTGCCGCCGGCCTTGAGCTGGTCCATCGACTTGACGGCCTGGTTGATCGGCACGGCGAAGCCGAGGCCCTGGTTGCCGCCGTTCTCGGTCGCGATCTGCTCGTTGATGCCGATCACCTTCCCGGCGGCGTCGATCAGCGGCCCGCCCGAGTTGCCCGGGTTGATGGCGGCATCGGTCTGGATGCCGTTCGGGATGGTCTGACCGTTCGGGGCCTGGAGGCTGCGTCCGACGGCGGACACGATGCCCGAGGTGATGGAGAAGTCGTAGCCCAGGGGGTTGCCGATGGCCACCACGGGCTCGCCGACGACGACCTGCGACGAGTCCCCCAGCGCCAGCGGCTTGAGGTCGACACCGGTGGGGTCGACCTTGATCACGGCCACGTCGCCGCCGGTGTCGATGCCCACGATGGAGCCCTTCACCTGCTGGGTCTTGCCGCCGCCCTTGTTGAAGAGGACGGTCACGTCGCTGGCGTTCTGGCCCTGGTCCTGCACGACGTGGGCGTTGGTGAGGATGTAGCCCTGCTGGTCGACCACGAAGCCGGTGCCGAGCGACTGGCCCAGCTGGGACTGGCCGAACGGGTCGAAGCCGGAGCCGCCGAAGTCGGACCGGATGGCGACCACGCCGCCGGACACGCTCTGGTAGATCTGCTCCGGTGTGTAGCCGCCGCCGGTGCTCCCGGCGCCCGGGGTGTACGAGGCCGGAGCCTCGCCGCCGGACTTCTGGATGATCGTCTGCGTGGTCTCGCCGAAGTCGAAGACCAGCACCAGCACCAGGATGACGAGTGCGGCGCCCACAGCTCCTCCTCCCATCCCGAGGAGGAACCCTCTCATCTTGGTCATCGTCGTCCTTTCCTGCTGCCTGCATCCACTGCGCGGCGCCGTGGCGGTGTGCCGGGTGCGCCGGGCGACCGGTCGTCTCTGGGTGTCAACTGCCCCGCCGGGCACCTTGAGTAACGCGCCCGGCGGATACCGGGCTCACGTGGCGGTGCCGGGAGTGCCCTTCTGCGGTGCCTCGACCCCGGCCGCCGGCTCGGTCTGGCCGCCCTCCGGGGCGGGCGCCTCGGCGCCCGCGGCGAGCACCTCCGCCTGCCGTCTGCGGCGCTCCCTCGGCAGGCGCACGAGGAAGCTCGCGCCGCGGTCGCGGCCGGCCTCGGCGCGGATGGTGCCGCCCATCATCTCGGTGAGCTCGCGGGCGATCGAGAGGCCGAGACCGGCGCCCGCGGTCGTGGCGCGCTCCTCGCTCCCGCGGTGGAAGCGCTCGAACACGTGCGGCAGGTCGGCCGCAGCTATGCCCGGTCCGTCGTCGGTGACCGCGACCGTGGCCCACTTGTCTTCGACCCGGGTGGCGACGCTCACCGTGCTGCCGGACGGCGAGAACTTGACGGCGTTGTCGACGAGCGCGCGCAGGATCTGCGCCAGCCGCTGCTCGTCGCACCAGGCCGTGAGGCGCTCGCCGTCCTCGACCGTCAGGGTGAGGTCCTTGCTCTGCGCCTGAATCTGGAACTCGTCGAGCACGCTGCGGGCGACGAGGTCGAGGTCGACGTCCTCGAGCTCCAGCGTCAGCGAGCCGGCCTCGACCTTGGAGAGGTCGAGCATGCTGACCGCGAGGTTGCGAAGGCGGTCGACCTGCTGCCGCATGAGACCGAGGAACTCGCCCTGCTCCTCGGGGCTGAGGTCGCCCTCGTCGATGATCTCGAGGAACCCGGCGAGCGAGAACAGCGGCGTCTTGAACTCGTGGGAGGCGTTGGCGATGAGGTCGCGGCGGGCGCGCTCGAGGCGCGCCTGGGCGGTGACGTCGCGCAGCACGAGGATGGAAGTGAAGTCGGCGTCGCCCGCCACGGGGTACGTCGTGGCCTCGAGCGTGGCGTCGCCGTGGACGAAGACCACGTCCTGCACGTCGCCCTCGCGGCGCGCCTCGCGCCAGGCCTCGGAGACGTCGCCGGGGAAGCGCTCGTCGATCGTCGAGCCGACCGGCAGGGGCTCGCCGAGCAGGTCGGCGGAGGCAGGGTTGGCGATCGTGACCGTGCCCTCGGCCGTGAGGCCGATCACGCCCTCGCTCAGGTCGTTGAGCAGTACCTCGACGCGGTCGCGCTCGTACTCGACCTGGGCGAACGCGCTCTTCAGACGCTCGGCCATGATGTTGAAGGTGACGGCGAGCTGCCCGATCTCGTCCTCGACGCTCGCCGGGACGGTCGC
>CAIXSE010000299.1 GCA_903921965.1 uncultured Thermoleophilia bacterium
GATCGCCTCCTTGTCCGGCCAGCGGCGGTACACGCCGGCCTTGCCGACGCCGGCACGCGCGGCGATGTGCTCCACCGTGAGGCTGGCGAAGCCCTCCTCGGCGAGCAGTTCGAGGGTCGCGGCGGCGACGGCGTCGTCCACGCGCGGGTCGCGCGGGCGTCCCGCGGTGCGCCGTCCGCTCGTGGTGTCGTCCATGAGAGCTCCAGTGGTGTGACGGTCGAGGAGAATATCGGAACGAAGACGTTTCGATACTACCGGGCGGCGCCGCGCCCGTCAACCTGGAGGAGGACGAGCCGGGAGGACGTCGGGACGCGACGCGCGAGCCGCGCGAAGGGTGGCCGCCGCCGGAGAGCGCGGGAGGAGCTCAGTCCGCGAGCGCGGACAGCAGCACGCCGCCGCGCACGAGGTCGAGCGCGGCGGCGATGTCGCCGTCGAACGGGCGGTCCTCGGTCAGCGCCGGCACGCGCTCGCGCAGCAGGCGGTGGGCGAGGGCGGTGCGCGGCCCCGGCACGCAGCCGCGCAGGTCGACACCCTGGCAGGCGCAGAGGAGCTCGATGGCGAGCACGGTCTGCGCGTTCTCGAGGATCTCGCGCGCGTGGCGCGCCGCCGTGGTGCCCATGCTGACGTGGTCCTCCTGCCCGGCGGAGGTCGGGATGGAGTCGACGCTGGCGGGGTGCGCCAGCACCTTGTTCTCGCTGACGAGCGCGGCGGCCGTGTACTGGACGACCATGAAGCCGTCGTTGAGGCCGCCGTCCGCGATGAGGAAGGCCGGCAGGCCGCCGCTCAGGGCCGGGTTCACGAGGCGCTCGGTGCGGCGCTCGGAGATGTTCGCGAGCTCGGCAAGGGCGATGCCGAGGAAGTCGAGCGCGAGGGCGAGCGGCTGGCCGTGGAAGTTGCCGCCGGAGAGGATGGCGCCTGCTCCGCGGTCGTCACCCGCAGGGTTGACCGCAGCGGGCGCAGCCGGCTCGGCGAAGACGAGCGGGTTGTCGGTCACGGCGTTCAGCTCGGTCTCGAGGACGCCGCGCACGTAGGCGACGGCGTCGCGGGAGGCGCCGTGCACCTGCGGCATGCAGCGCAGGGCGTAGGCGTCCTGGACCCGGCCGTGGGACGAAGCGTGCACGGCCGGGCTCCCGGCCAGCAGCTTGCGCAGGTTCGCGGCCGTCTGCAGCTGGCCGGGGTGCGGACGGGCCAGGTGCAGGCGCTCGTCGAACGCGCCGGGGACGGCCTCGAGCGCCTCGGCCGTGAGCGCGCCGACGATGTCGGCCGTGTCGAGCAGGCGCGCCGCGTCGAAGACGGCCAGCGCGCCGAGCGCCGCCATGGCCTGCGTGCCGTTGCAGAGCGACAGGCCCTCCTTCGCGGCCAGCCCGACCGGCTCGACGCCGGCTTCGCGCATGGCCTCGCCGCCGTCCATCACCCGGCCGGCGAAGCGCGCCCGTCCCTCGCCCATCAGCACGAGCGCGATGTGGGCGAGGGGGGCGAGGTCGCCGGAGGCGCCCACCGAGCCTTTGCCCGGCACGACCGGGAGCACGCCGCGCCCGAGCATCGCCACGAGCGTCTCGGGCACCACCGGGCGCACGCCGGAGCGCCCGGCGGCGAGCGAGTTGGCGCGCAGGAGCAGCATCGCGCGCACGACCTCGTCGGGGAGCGGCGGGCCGACGCCCGTGCAGCAGCTCGTCACCAGGTGGCGCTGCAACAGCTCGACGTCGGCGTCGGCGATGCGCACGTCGGCGAGTCTGCCGAACCCGGTGTTGACGCCGTAGACGGGGTCGCCGCGCCGCAGGCGGTCTTCGATGACGGCGCGGCTCGCCTCCATCCCCGGGTAGCACTCGGGCGCTATCACGACCGGCGCCCCGTCGCGCGACACGCGCGCGACGTCCTCGATAGTCAGGCTGCGCCCGTCGAGACGGACCGTCATGCCGTCGCCCTCCCCGCAGAGGCCGGCTGCGGCCCATCCGGGGTCACGACCCGAAGTCCTCCGGATGCGTCCCCGCCGGCGGCCTCGTGGCTCCGCCTCACACGTTCATCTCGATTGTCTGCGCCATCGAGAAGTCGTGGATCTGCAGGTAGTAGCGCACGACCTCCTGGATGGCGCCGAGCGGCACCGGCCCGACGAGCTCGGCGCTCGCCACGCTCACGCCGTAGCGCCGGGCCTCCGACTTGATCGCCTCCATC
>CAIXSE010000300.1 GCA_903921965.1 uncultured Thermoleophilia bacterium
AGTTCCTCGTCGGCCTCGAGCGCGACCCCGCCTACGGTCCGGTGCTCGCCTTCGGCCTGGGCGGCGTGCTGACCGAGGCCGTGGGCGACGTCGCCTTCGGCCTGGCGCCGCTCGACGGGCAGGAGGCGCGCGCGCTGCCGGAGCAGATCCGCGCGCGCCGCCTGCTGGGCGCGTTCCGCGGCGCGCCTCCGGTCGACCGCGCCGCGCTCGCACAGGTGCTCGCGTCGCTGTCGGCGATCGCCGCCAACCTGCCCGAGGTCGCCGAGATCGACGTGAACCCGCTGCTCGTCGACGGCGGCGCCCCCGTCGCCGTCGACGCGCTCGTCGTGCTCACGGCCGAGCCGGTGGCGGGACCGCGGCCGCACGTTGGCGTGCCCGATCTCGACGCCGTCTTCGCACCCGGGTCCGTCGCCATCGTCGGCGCGTCCGACGACCTCGGCAAGTGGGGCGGCTCCGCCCTGCAGAACATCATGCGGGGCGGCTACGCCGGCCGCATCTACCCGGTGAACCCGAAATCCTCGAAGCTCTTCGGCCTCGATGCCTACCCCAGCGTGGACGACCTGCCGGAAGACCCGGACCTCGTGCTCGTCGTGGTGGGAGGCCACCACGTCGTCGGCGTCCTCGAGGCCTGCGCCCGCCGTCGCGCCCGTGCCGTCGTCGTCATCACCGCCGGCTTCGCCGAGACGGGGAAGGAGGGCGCCGAGGTCGAACGCGAGCTCGCGCGCATCGCCGCGGACGCCGGCATCACCCTCATCGGCCCCAACTGCGTCGGCCTTCTCTCCAACGAACGGGACCTGTCCATCACCGGGTTCATCGTGATGAGCCCGCCGCTGGCCAATCTGAGTCTCGTCTCGCAGTCCGGCAGCATGGGCCCGGTCGTCGTGGCCACCTGCGAGCAGCGCGGCATCGGCCTGGACAAGTTCCTCAGCGTCGGCAACGAGGCGGCGGTGAGCGCCGTCGACGTCCTCGACTACCTGCGTGAGGACCCCGGCACGAAGTGCGCGATGCTGTACATGGAGGGCGTGAGCGACGGGCGGCACTTCTTCGACGTGGCTCGGCGCACGACGAGGGTGAAGCCCGTCGTCGTGCTGCGCGGGGGGCGGACCGAGGCGGGCAGCCAGGCGGCGGCGTCGCACACGGCGGCGCTCGCGGGCTCTGGCGCCGTGTTCGAAGCGGCCGCCCGCCAGGCCGGCGTCGCCACCGCGACCACGCCCGACGAGCTGGTCGACGTCGCCGCCTGCCTCGCGTACCTGCCGCTCCCGCAGGGCCGCCGGGTCGCGGTCGTGACCAACGGCGGCGGTCCCGGTGTGCTCGCCGCCGACGAGGTCGCGCTCAACAACCTCACGCTCGCGGACCTGCCCGAAGACCTCCTCGCCGAGCTCGACAGGCTGTTCCCGCCGTTCTGGAGCCGGCGCAACCCGCTCGACCTCGTCGCGGCGGGCTTCGGCGAGGAGGGCCTGCGCTGTCTCGAGCTCCTCGCCGGGTGCGACGCCGTGGACGCCGTCCTGGCCGTCACATTCGTCGGCGTCCCGGCGCTGCGCGACGACGCCGAGGACGTGCGCAAGCACGGGCAGTACCACGGCTTCGCCGCCCGCGAGCAGGAGTACCTTGAGCGCGTCGTCTCCCTCATGGACCAGACCGGCAAGCCCATCGTCAACGTGCCCGACCACCCGGTCCGCGGTTCCATCCTGGACTTCGGCGACACCTACGCCCCCGTCATCCTCAACTCGCCGCAGGCGGCCGCCCGGGCCCTCGACAAGATGGCGCGCTACGCGGAGTACCTGCGCGCGCACGACTGACCCGTCCGCCCACTCCGCAGGAAGGCCCGACAGTGAACCCCATCATCACCGCCGCGCTCAACGGCCCCATCGCCACGCGCGCCAACAACCCGAACCTGCCGGAGTCGCCGGAGGCCATCGCGGCCAGTGCCAAGGGAGCCTACGAGGCCGGAGCGGCCGTCATCCACATCCACCTGCGCGACGAGCAGGGCAACTTCACGACCGACCTGGGTGTGGCGCAGCGCACCGTCGAGCTGGTGCGCGAGGCGTGCCCCGGCATCGTCCAGCTCTCCACCGGCGGCATGTTCGACTACGCCGACCGCATGCGCATCGTCGAGGCGAAGCCCGCGATGGCCACGCTGAACCCCTGCACGATGTCGTTCGCCGATGCCGAGTTCCGCAACCCGCCCAAAGAGATGCGCAAGATGGCGGCGCGCATGATCGAGCTCGGCGTGAAGCCCGAGGTGGAGCTCTACGACGTCGGCCACCTGGGCGTGATGCTCGACCTGATCAGCGAGGGCCTGCTGCTGGAACCGGTGCAGGTGTCGTTCGTGATGGGCGTGAAGGGCGGGATGCCCGGCGACCCGTCGATCCTCTCGTGGCTCGTGAAGAACCTGCCCGAAGGCACCAGCTGGCAGGTGATCGCCATCGCGCGCGCCAACCTGCCGATGACGACCATCGGCCTCGCCATGGGCGGCAACGCGCGCACCGGTATGGAGGACACCCTGATGGTGGCCTCGCACGTGCTCGCCGACTCCAACGCGCAGCTCGTGGAGCGGCTGGTGAACATCGCGAAGTCGATGCAGCGCGAGCCTGCCACGGTCGACGAAGTCATCGCACGCCTCAAGCTCTCACCCGGGCTCATCGGGCAAGGCTGAGCCCGGCACCGGCATGTCTGCTCTTGCGACACTCGCGCTTCGTTGCATTTTGCAGCAAAGCGCGAGTGTCGGGGAGGGGGAAAGCCGTGCGCGGGGATGACATTGGCGACGTTGACAGGGTGACGATCCACTGGGCCTGCGCGAGGCGACGACCGTGATGACGCAGCACCCGGTGAGCGCGTGAGACCGCCGCCGGATGCCTGACGTCGTCCCCGCGCACCTGAAGCTGCGCGCCGTCCTGTACGGGCTCGGCAAGGTGCTGCGCGTGCGCGCGGCGGCCGACGCCGGCTTCCGCGCGCTGCTCTCACGGCGGGACGCCGTCTTCCAGATCCGCCTGGCCGACGGCTCCGAGGCGCGCTGGTTCGCCGTCCGCGGCGGAGAGGTGACGTCGAAGGGCGGCGTGCACTCCCGTCCCGACGCCGCCCTGGTCTTCGGCACGCCGCACGCCGCGCTCACGATGCTCAGCCTCAAGCCCGACTACCTCGGGCGCATCGAGGCCGCCAAGAACTTCCAGCTCGTCATGGAGGGAGACGACGCCGTCGTCGGCTGGATGCTGGAGGTGCTCGCGCGAGCGGCGGCCGGCGAGCCGACCTACGGCGTCGACCTCGGCGGCGGCATCACCCGCTACACCAACAACACGAACGGCGGGCCGGTGCACGTGGACGTCAAGGACGGGCGCATCCTGCGCGTCACGCCCATCGAGTTCACCGACGAGGACGCGCCGTCCTGGAGCATCACCGCGCGTGGCCGGCGCTTCGCCCCGCCGCGCAAGACGAGCCTCGCGCCGCACGCGCTCTCCGCGCGCTCCACCGTCTACTCGCCCGACCGCCTGCTGCATCCGCTGAAGCGCGTCGACTTCGACCCGCACGGTGACCGGCATCCGGAGACGCGCGGATCCGCCGGCTACGAACGCATCTCCTGGGACGAGGCGCTCGACCTCGTGGCCGATGAGCTCATGCGTGTGCGCCGCCGTCACGGCCCCGGCTCCGTCTTCACAGCGCACGGCTCGCATCACACCTGGGGCACACTGGGCTACTTCCTCAGCGCCCATCGGCGGTTCTTCAACACCGTCGGCTCGACGCGCATGCTGCACAACCCCGACAGCTGGGAGGGCTGGGCGTGGGGCGCCGAGCACCACTGGGGTCACAGCATGCGCGCGGGGGGCGGGGAGTTCTACGGCACCGTGGAGGATCTGCTGCGCGAGTGCGAGCTGGTCGTCTTCTGGTCCAGCGACCCTGAGGCGACGACCGGGATCTACGCCGGGATGGAAGGGACGGCGCGGCGCCGCTGGCTGCGGGAGCTGGGCATCCGCTGCGTGCACGTCGATCCCTACCAGAACCACACGGCCTCGTGGCTCGGCGGGACGTGGCTGGCGCCGCGGCCGACGACGAGCGTTGCCTTGGCGCACGCCGTCGCCTGGGTGTGGGTGACGGAGGGCCTGTACGACGAGGAGTACGTCGCGGCGCGCACGACCGGCTTCGAGGCGTGGCGCGACTACCTGCAGGGCGTGGACGACGGCGTGCCCAAGACACCGGAGTGGCAGGAGGCCGAGACCGGCGTGCCGGCGCGCAAGGTCCGCGCCCTGGCGCGCGCCTGGGCGGCGAAGAAGACGTACCTCGCGGTGGGCGGCCCCGGCAACACGTTCGGGGGCGCCTGCCGCTCGGCGACCGGCATCGAGTGGGCGCGGTCCATGGTCTACCTCATGGCGATGCGCGGCCTCGGCAAGCCGGGGGTGAACTTCGGCAACCTGCAGTTCGGCGCGCCGGTCGACACCACGTTCTACTTCCCCGGCTATGGCGAGGGCGGGCTCTCCGGCGATCTCGAGGGCACGATGATGGCCGCGCACCTGTACCAGCGCGTGCCGCAGCTTCCGGCCATGAACCCGGTGGGGCAGAGCATCCCTCGGCTGCGGATCCCCGAGGCGCTGCTGGAGGGTCAGGCTGAAGGCTGGGTGTTTGCCCCGCCCACCGTGCAGAGCCAGTTCCGGCGGGCGCCGTACCCCGAGCCGGGCTACTCGCGGGTCAAGCTCTACTACAAGTACGGTGGCTCGTTCTTCGGGACGATGACCGAGACCAACCGCTACGTGCGCGCGTACCGCGCCCCGGACCTCGAGTTCGTCGTCAACCAGTCGATCTGGTTCGAGGGGGAGGCGCGGTTCGCGGACGTGATCCTGCCGGCCTGCACCAACTACGAGCGCTGGGACATCAGTGAGTGGGCCAACTCCAGCGGCATCCTCGTCAACGGCATGACGCAGCTGAACCACCGCGTGATCGTGCTGCAGCACAAGTGCATCGAGCCGCTGGGCGAGTCGCGCTCGGACTGGAGCATCTTCGCCGCGCTCGCGCAGCGCATGGGGCTGGCGGGGCCGTTCGCGGAAGGGAGCGACGAGTTCGAGTGGGTCCGCCGGACGTTCGAGGGCAGCGACCTGCCGAAGGCGGTCTCGTGGCGCGAGTTCCTGCGGAAGGGCTACTACGTGGTGCCGCCGCCGTCCTCGGGTGCGCCCAGGCCGGTGGCGTACCGCTGGTTCGCGGAAGGCAGGCCGAAGGACACGCCCGACCTGCAGCCGCTGCCCGGCGACTACGCCGGGCTCTTCGGCGAAGGCCTGCAGACGCAGTCGGGCAAGATCGAGTTCGTGTCGTCGAGCCTGACGCTGTTCGACCCCGACGACCCGGAGCGGCCGCCGCTGGGCCGGTACAGCCCCTCCTGGGAGGGCCCGGCCCAGACCGAGTTGGCGGCGAAGTACCCGTTGCAGCTGGTCTCGCCGCACCCGCGCTTCAGCCACCACACGCTGGACGACGGCAAAGACAGCTTCGTCAACGACGTGGTTGACCATCGCGTGCTCATCGACGGCCGCTACTACTGGATCGCGCGGCTCCATCCGCAGGACGCCGCCGCGCGCGGGATCGCCGACGGCGACCTCGTGCGGCTCTTTAACGACCGCGGCGCCATCGTGTGCGCTGCCCGGCTGACCGAACGCGTGCGGCCGGGTGTCGTGCACTCCTACGAATCGTCCGCGGTGTACGAACCGGCGGGCGAGCCCGGCGCGTCGGCCGACCTGGGCGGCTGCGTCAACATCCTGACGCCCAGCCGCCCCATCGCCGCGAAGACCCACAGCATGGCGCCCAACTCGTGTCTCATCGAGGTGGAGCCCTGGCGCGAGGGGACGACCCGGTCGCCCGTCGCCGCTGGGGCTTGAAGCGGAGGCCGGCAGGTGACGGTCCGGCCGGAGCGGGTGAGCCCGTTCGTCGACCACTCGGAGATCCGGCGCGGCGCCGGCGAGGTCGCCGGCGGGCGGTACGAGCCCGACTGGGACCGTCTCCTCCGGTGGCTCGGCGCCGAGGCGATCGCGACGGTGAGCGGGATGCCGGCGTCCGCACTGCGGTCCGGGGGCGCGTCCGTGTACGTCCCCGTGAGCCGGTCGGTCGCTGACGGCGCACTGCGTGCCTGGGCGACGACGGAGCTGGCGCGCGTACCCGGCGTCAGGGTCGTGCTGACGGAGGCTGAGGGACGGCCTGCCTCGCTCTGCGACGGTTGTGGAGCGTGCGACGCGGCCTCCGGCCGCTGCGGGTCAGGAGCGTCGTTCACGGCGCGGGAGGCCGTCGCCGATGCGGTCCGCGCCGACCTGCTCAGGATGTCGCGGGAGGACGTGTTCGAGTGGGCCGTCGTGGTCTCGTCCGATGCGCGCCTTGCCCCTGTGGCCAGGCTGCTCATCGCGAGAGGTCAGAACGTCGTCCACGCCGGCTTCCCGCCGCGCGGCCGGGAGCTCGCCGCGGCCTGTCTGGCCTCCGTGGACCTGCGGCCTCACCTGGGGCGTCTCGGACGCGCGTGAGTCGAGGGGCCGGTGCACCCGGGCGCACGCGGAGCACGACCTACAGGCACATCCCCCGGTCGACGACCAGCACCTGCCCGGTGACGAAGCGCGCCGCGTCCGAGGCCAGGAAGAGGATCGCCTCGGCCTGGTCGAGCACGTCTGACTCACCGACGCTCATGTCGGTGTGCCGGCTGCAGATCTCCGTGAACTCGCGGTCGAAGTGCTCGAGCTTCTCAGGCAGGTTGAGCTCGGTGGGGGTGGGGCCGGGGCAGACGGCGTTGCAGCGGATGCCGGTGCCGGCGTACTGGAGGGCGATGTTCTTCGTCAGGCCGATGACGCCGTACTTGGAGGCCGAGTAGGCGGCGCCGCCGTTGCCGTAGACGCCGGCGATCGACGAGACGTTGACGATGCTGCCGGCGTGACCGTCGGGCGCGCGCAGGAGGTACTCGCGGCAGAAGTAGAACGTGCCGGTGAGGTTGACGGCGAGGACGGTGTCCCAGAGGTCGTCCGTCACCCTGATGGTCGGCGTGTGCTGGTCGACGATGCCGGCGTTGTTGACGAGGACGTCGATGCGCCCGAAGCGCTTCAGCGTCTCGTCGCAGACGTTGCGGCAGTCGTCGACGACGGTGACGTCGGCGGGCAGGGCGAACGCGGTGCCGCCGGCCGCCTCGATGCGCGCCGCGACCTCGGCGAGCTTGTCGGCGCGGCGGGCGACGAGCACGACCGTGGCGCCCTCGCGCGCGAAGAGCTCCGCGGTGGCCTCGCCGATGCCGGCGTTGGCTCCGGTGACTATGGCGGTCTTGCCGGCGAGCCTGTCCATGCTGTGAGCCTCCTGGGCGCCGGGAGTGCGGCCCCGTCGGTCGTGTGTCGCGCACGGGTGCCGGCGGTGCCCCGCCGAGCCGCCCGTCAGATGCGGGTGGCGCCGCCGTCCACCGAGAGGGCCTGACCGGTGATGAACGCGGCTTCGTCTGAGGCCAGGTAGAGCACGGCGCTGGCGACCTCCTCCGGAGTTCCGACCCGGCGCAGCGGGACGATGCTGACGATCTCCTCCGGCACCTGGTCGGCGAACACGCGGGTGAGCCCCGGCGTGGCGACCGGGCCGGGGCACACGCAGTTGACGGTGATGCCGCGTTGCGCGACCTCGAGGGCGAGTGACTTGGTGAAGGCGATGACGCCGCCCTTGACCGCAGAGTACAGGGCCATGTTGGGGCCGCCGACCTTGCCGGCCACGGCCCCCGTGGTGATGATGCGGCCCGAGCCGCGTTCGATCATGCCCGGCAGCACGGCGTGGCAGGCGCGCAGCGTGCTCGTCAGGTTCATGGCGATCATGCGCTGCCAGAACGACTCGGCCTGTTCGACGAAGGGCTTCTGCGGCGCCAGGTCGGGGTCGCCGCCGGCGTACGTGAAGAGGATGTCGACCTTGCCGAACTCCTCGGACGCCGCCCCGACCATGACCTCCACGGTGACGGGGTCGGTGATGTCGCCGAGGGAGAGGGCGATGCGGCCGCCGCCGGCGCGCACGTCGGCGGCCAGCCTCTTGAGCGCCGCCTCGTCGATGTCGTTGACCACGACCGCCGCGCCTTCGGCCGCGAAGCCGAGCACGGCGGCGCGGCCCATGCCCGCCGCTCCGCCGGTGACGACGGCGACCTTGTCGGTGAAGCGCATACGTCTCCTTGTTCTTGCGGCGGGTCCATGCCGGCAGGGACGGTACTCCAAGTCCGCACCGGAGGATAGCATAGAGCGAGCGCTCCATCCATGCCGGGCGTGCGACGCGACGAGGTCCCTGGTGTCAGAGGTCGGTGGGGCTCAGACCTCCAGATCGGCCGGCACCGGCGGGCCCTGGCCGACGAGCCTGTCGATGAGCCCGCGGTAGTCTGCGAGTCGCGCCGCCACGTCGCCGGTCCCCGTGTACGCCGCCTCGACGGCAAGGAAGAGGAAGACGTGCGCGAGCATCGTCTCGCGCTGCCCGTGCTCGTCGTCCCAGGCGGCGCGCAGCACGGCCTGCTCGTTGGCGCCGAAGAGGCTGTAGGCGACGAGCTCGTCCGGGACCGGGGGAGAGGCGGCGTCGCGGCGCAGCGCCGCCAGGTCCGCGGTGGTGCCGGCCGTGATGGTGCGCAGCGCCTCCTGCACGGCCGCGCGGGTCTCCGCGTCCTCCTGGAGCCCTTCGGCACGGGCGAGCCCGAGCAGGTCGGGGCTCAGCCGCTGCAGGCCCCAGAAGGCGTAGGTGCGCATGATGAGGCGCACCACGGGGTCGGGCTCGTCGGCCAGCGGCGGCTCGATCAGGGTGTTCATCCAGCGCACGAACACGCCGAAGGACTCGATGAAGAGCTGCCGCTTCGACGTGAACTGGGCGGAGAAGACCGATGCCGTGACGCCCGCGTCGCGGACGATATCGCCGACGCGGGTGCGCTTGTAGCCGTGGCGCGCGAAGCGGCGCGCCGCCGCCTGCAGGATCGCGGCGCGCGTCTCTGCGGTGCGGCGGGCGACGAGGTCGGGCTCGGCCGCCACCTTGTCCTCAAGCAGCGGCCGGATGCTCGCGCGGATGGTCTCGAGACCGGCGCCGGCGGTCTTGAGGCGGCGGATCTCGGTGAGGAGCGCGACGTGCGTGTCACTGTAGAGAGCCCGGCTCGCCGCCGCCTTCTGCGCCTCCGGCAGCAG
>CAIXSE010000301.1 GCA_903921965.1 uncultured Thermoleophilia bacterium
GGCGCGCCGCCGGACTGGTACGCGCCGTTCGGCGGCTACAAGCAGTCGGGCAACGGCCGCGAGTGGGGCCGCTACGGCGTCGAGGAGTTCCTCGAGGTCAAGGCCGTGATGGGCTGGGACCGGGGGCAGAAGCCGGGCTGAGCGCCCGGCCTGCCCGGGGTGTGCGGACGGGGCGGCGAGCCGTTCGGCTCGCCGCCCCGTCCGCGTGCACGGGCCGTCAGTACGTCCGTGACGTGCTCTTGTCCGGGATCACCAGCACCACGATGAGCGTGATGAAGAAGAAGAAGAACCCGAGGATGCCGAACAGGACGGGGCTGTACCCCTTGCGTATGGCGAACGTGGCGCAGAGCCAGGCGCACAGGACGTCGACGATGAGCCAGACGACGTAGTACCACCACGGGATGGCTGTGGGCATAGGACCTCCTCTGGGTTGCCGCTGCAGCCTTCTTGCCCTGCTCGCTGAGTCCTGCCCGGCCGACGGTCCCGGGTCGACCGCGGGGGGGCGGCGTGTCGGTGGTCAGGTGTCGAGCAGCTGCCCGACCAGCTCGCGGAACCGGTCGAGCGAGGCGGGCACGATGTCGATCGGCGTCTGCGTGAAGTCGAAGAACTCGAGCACGTCGACGTCGGCGATGGGCTCGAGCCCGAAGTCGAGCAGGACGATGACCTCGTACATGCCGAAGTTGATGCGCCCGTCGATCTCGTCCCAGCCGAGGGACTCCACGTAGATGGAGCGCCAGTCGCGGAGGAGCGAGGCGGTGATGATGAAGGCGTGGTCGCCGAAGGCGGCGCGCTCCTCGGGCGAGAGGAACGCCTCGACGCAGTTGCGCACGGGCAGCCTGCGGCCGCCGTGCTCCGCGAGGATCGCGTCGATGTCGGGCGAGCAGGCGCCGTACAGGCAGCGCGGGGCCGACGTCCCGGCGAGCGCCTGCGACAGGGCCTTGTCGAGCTCGCCGGGCACCACGTCGAGCCGGCTCGGGAGCCACTCGACGGCGGCGGGCCCGCCGAGCACGTGCTCGAGCTCCGTGCGGAACACGCTGCAGCCGACGATGTCCACGGGGCTCCTCTCTCTCCGGCGGCGCGGCGCCGGCGGTCGTCCGAGGTCGCGGAGAAGTCTACCCTTTGGGGGTATCCTCCCGGCTCACTGCCCTTGGTCGGCCGACACGAGAGCGGCGACGATGCGCCACTGCGTGCCGTGCAGGCCCACGCTGCCCCAGGTGGCGTCCTTGACGATGGGAGTGGTCGACCCCTTGGCGAGGAACTCGTAGCTGCCCGAGCCGGCCGGCCTGCGGGCGATCTCGCGGCCCAGTGCCAGGAGGTCGGTGTAGGGCTGGTACATGGGGTCGAGGAAGAGGTCGGTGCCGACCTGCTCCGCGTCGGGGTCGTAGAGGATGAGGCCGTCGGTGTCCATCGCCCAGAGCTTGTCGACGTCGGCCTGGGCGGGGACCGTGGCGACGATGTCCCCGATGAAGGCGTCGGTGTCGAGCAGCGCGCTCACCGACCCGGCGAGCGCACCGCCGTCGTCGAAGACGGGCCACTCCAGGTCCACGGCGGCGAAGCCCTCCACGGCCTCGAAGGTCTTGCTCAGCACCGGGCGGAGCGTCTTGTGCAGCCGGACGACCTGCTCCTGGCCGCTGATGTCGGAGCCTTCGGCCGTGCGGTACTCCCGCGGCTCCACGGCGAGCATGACCCCCGTCGCGCTCACCGTGGAGAAGTCGACGACGTCCGGGTGGGCGGCGGCGAGGCGGCGCAGCACGTCCCTCGCCGCCGCGGTGCCCAGGCCGGTGTGGCCGAGCTCCCTCGCGGCCGCGGCCAGGTCGTCGTCCAGACGGTCCAGCGCCGCCTGGATACCGGTGCGCGCCGCCGTGAGCTCGGCCGGCTCCCGGCTCGCGCCCGAGCCGGCCGGCCCGATGGTCACGAGCGCACCGGTGTCGATCCCGTAGACCTCGGCGAAGCTGCCCATGTTGACCGACAGCTGCAGCGGGGAGGGCGCCTCGAAGAGCACGAGCGGGTCGTCCAGCGGCACGTCGCCGTAGCTGCCCACCACCTTCATGGCCGCGTGCCCGCCCTCCCACGACACGGCCGCCGTGCCGCCGAGGGTCACGCCGGCCTTCTCGGCCAGGGTCGTGGGGATGTTGGTGAGGCAGTTGCCGAAGCCGTCGATGAACACCACCGTGCCGGTCACGCTGTCGCCGACCACGCGCGCGTCCGGCAGGTCGAGCGTCACGATGTCGCCGGCCGGCGGCCCCAGGTCCCGGGGCTTCTTGCCCGAGGCCAGCAGGCCGGCCGCCACGGCGAGGATGTAGTCCGGCGCGGACCTGCTCAGGGGCCGCGCGAAGAGGGACTGCTCGCTGATCCGGTAGACGTGCGAGAACCCCGGGCGCCGCGCCAGGCGGGTCAGCGTGCCGTTGTCGGGCGCCAGGTAGGTGTGACCGGCGGCGGTGACGGCCGCGAGGCAGCCGGTGCCCTTGGCGTCGCCCGGGTTGGTCGTGCTGACGAAGACCGTGCCCTCGGGGTACGTGGCGGAGCCGAGGTCGAGGATGTAGGCGGCGGCGGCCACGTCGAGCGCGGGCATGCTCACCGACCCGTCGGCCACCCGCGCCGCTGGGTACGTGGCGTAGATGTCGCCCTTCAGCGCGGAGAGGGCGTAGTCGCTCGTGCCCAGGTCGCTGAACAGCACGACCAGCGGGCCGTCGCCGGCCGGGGAGCCGCAGGCGGCGAGGCCGGCGAGCAGGAGCGCCGCCACCCCGAGGGCGAGCAGCCGGGCGGCGGCTCGGGTCCGCCGGGTCACGACGGCCGCTCCTCGAGGCTGAAGCCGGCGGCCAGCACGCGCTCGCACGCCGCCACCGCGGCGGCGTCGTAGCGCGCGCCCGCGCCGGCGCGGACCTCCTCGAGGGCCGCCTCCACGCCCAGCGCGGGGCGGTACGGGCGGTGCGAGGCCATCGCCTCCACCGTGTCGGCCACCGCGAGGATCCTCGCCTCGGTGAGGATCTCGTCGCCTCGCAGCCCCGCCGGGTAGCCCGACCCGTCCAGGCGCTCGTGGTGCTGCGCGAGGATGTCGGCGACGGGCTGCTGGAAGCTGATGGTCCTGAGGATCTCGGCGCCCGCCGCGGCGTGCTGGCGGATGAGCGTGAGCTCGATGTCGTTCAGCCGCGCCGGCTTGTTGAGGATCTCCGTCGGCACCGCGACCTTGCCGATGTCGTGCACCGAGGCGGCCAGCTGCAGACCCTCGCGGCGCTCCGGGTCGAGGCCGAGCTCGTCGGCGATGGCCAGGGCCAGCTCGGTGACGCGCCGCTCGTGCTCCGCCGTGTAGGGGTCGCGCATGCCGACGATGGCGCCCATCGTCTGCACCGTCTCGTGGAGCTGCTCGCGCAGCCGCACGGTGCTCTGCTCCAGCGCCTGCTCGGTGCGCGTGCGCTCGCGGAGCTCTTCCTGCACCCGCCGGTACAGCATCGCGTTCTGCATGGCGGAGGCGATGTGGGCGGCCAGCGCCTCGAGCAGGTGCAGCTGATCCTCGGTGTAGGCGTCCTTGCGGTAGCTCATGACCTGGATGACGCCGGTCACCTGACCGCCGACGAACAGGGGGACGATGAGCGCCGAACGCACGCGGGCGACCCCCTCGGGCAGGTCCTCGTCGACGGAACCGTCCTCGCTGTCCACGAAGTAGCTGGTCCGGGCCGTCGCCTGCTGGGTCTGGTAGTCGTTGAGCAGGAGCGGGCGTCCCGTGCGGATCGCGATGCTCTGCGTGCCCCGGCCCTCGTCCTCGAGCGGGATGGGGGGGAAGTCGCTCACGTCGAGCCACTGGTGGTCGAGCCGGCAGGCCTCGCAGGTGATGAGCTGCGTCTCGGCGTCGAAGGCTGAGATGTAGAAGCCCTCGTTCGGCGCGACGATGGACATGTACTCCGACACCGCCTGGTACAGGTCGTCGAGGTCGAGCGTGCGGTTGAGACGGCGGCCGGCCTCGTACAGGAGCTGCAGGTGGTCGATCTCGGCCGGCGCCCCGCCCGCTGCCGGCCCGGCGGCCTCCGTCTCCACGCCCGTCCTCGTGCTCGTCGTCACGCCCGTCCGCCTCCTCGTCGTCGTGTCCGTAGCCAGTATCGGCCGCGAGCCTCCTGCTGTTGAGCAACGAGGCCGCGTCGTTGACAGCGCGCGGAACACGTAGACAATGGCGCACACCGCTGGGGTCAGGGAACGCGGAGGAGGAGACGTGGATGCTGCAACGGTGACGCGGGACGCAGTGAGCGAGACGGCCACCCTGCCGCGGCTCTTCCACGAGTGGGCGGCGCGGTACGCCGATGAGCCGGCGCTGAGCGCCAAGGTGGACGGCGTGTACACGGCCGTCACGTACCGTGAGGTGGAGCGGCGGGCGCAGGCGCTCGCCCTGGCCCTCACGGAGGTCCTCGGGGTGAAGAAGGGCGAGCTCGTGGCCCTGGTCTGCAACAACCGCCCCGAGTGGATGGTGTGCAGCCTCGCCATCCACCTCGCCGGCGCGGCGGACGTACCGCGTGCGTCGGACACCCCGCCCGACATCCTCGAAGCCATCCTGCGACACGCGGAGCCGGTGGTCGCGGTCCTCGAGAACCCCGCCCAGCTGCAGAAGGCGCAGGGGGCGCTGCCTGCCCTGCGCGCGGCCGTCCTCGTGGACGCCCCGGCGGGGGCGTCGGACGGGGCCGATCGGGCGGACGCCGCGTGCGCTCTGCACACGTACGCCGGCCTGCTCGCCCGCGGCGAGGAGCTGCTGCGGGAGCGTCCCGGCGAGGTCGAGCGCCTGCGCGCGGCTCTCGACCCCGGCGACCTCGCGACCATCATCTACACGTCGGGCACCACCGGCACGCCCAAGGGCGTGGCGCTCACGCACGCCAACTACCTGCTCAACATCCGCGAGATCCCCAGGCTCATCCACCTGGAGCGCCAGCCGCTGCTGTCGATCCTGCAGCCCTGGCACGCCTACGAGCGCCAGGTCCAGCTCATGTGTCTCAGCATGGGGTGCTGCCTGCACTACGGCGCGATCCTCTCGCTGCGCGGGGACCTCAAGGCGGTCCGCCCCGTGGCCATGACGACCGTCCCCGAGCTGTGGGTGACGCTGTACAAGGGCGTGTTCCAGAAGATCGACGCCGAGAAGGAGTCGCGCCGCCGCCTGGCGCGCTGGCTGATCGCCCGCGCGCTGAGCTCCTCGCGGGCGCGGCGCGTGCTCTCGGGCCGCGAGCCGCGGCTGCGCGTCCCCGGCGCGGGCGCGCGCGTCGCCGGGTACGCGGCGGCGCTCGTCACGGCGGCGGTGCTGTGGCCGGTCCACGCGCTAGCCGACCGCCTCGTCTTCAGCGAGGTCCGCGCCGGCCTCGGCGGGCGCATGACGTTCCCCGTGGTCGGCGGGGGCCCGCTGCCGGATGCCGTCGACGAGTTCTTCGATGCCGCCGGTCTGCCGCTGCTCGAGGGCTACGGCATGACCGAGGCCATCGTCGTGATGGCGCTCCGCGAGCCTTACCACCGCGTGCTCAAGTCCGCGGGGCACATCATCCACGGCATGGAGCACCGCATCGTGGCCGAGGACGGGAGGCTCTGCGGCCCCGGTGGCTCGGGGCGCCTGTACGTGCGCGGCCCGAACATCATGCAGGGCTACTACAAGGACCCCGCCCTCACCGCCGAGGTGATCGACGCGGACGGCTGGCTGGACACCGGCGACCTCGCGCGCACCTACACGGACGGCAGCATCCGCGTGCTCGGGCGCCTGGACGACACGCTCGTGCTGCTGAACGGCAAGAACGTCAACGCGCCGTACCTCGAGAACGAGCTGCGCGCGAGCGAGTGGATCGAGCGCGCGGTCGTGATCGGCGCGGGGCGGCCCTACGTGGCGGCCTTCGTCGCGCCGAGCCGCACGCACCTGCAGGAGCTCGGCCGCAGGCTGGGCCTCGAGGCGGCCGAGCCCGAGGAGCTCATCGAGGACGAGCGCGTCAAGGCGCACTTCTTCGACGTCGTGACCGGCATCAGCGGCGACACGCGGCGGTTCACCTCGTACGAACGCGTGCAGCGCGTGCGGCTGTGGCTCGAGGAGTTCCGCATCGGCCGCGAGCTGTCGCAGACGCTCAAGCTGCGTCGCCAGGAGTTCTCGCGGCTGTACGCCGCCGAGATCGAGCGGCTGTACGCCGAGCAGTCCTAGGGTCGCGCCGCCCGCTGCGGCCGGCGCGACGCGCGGCTCACGCCGGGGACTCCGCCAGCCCGGCCTCGATGACGTCCACCGCGTCGCCGACGCGCTGGATGTCGAAGAGCGCCTCGTCCGAGATGGTCACCTTGAACGACGACTCGGCGCTCGTGACGATCGCCATGAGCTGGAGCGAGTCGGCGCCGATGTCCTCGATGAGGCGCATGTCGTCGCTCACGTCGCCGCGGTAGGCGGTCTCTTTCCTGATGATGCCCGCGAGCTTCTCGCGGATCTGGTCGCGTGTCATGGGCGCGCCGGACCTCCGTGTCGCTGAATGCAGCACATTACCACGGCCGGCGGCCGCGCGGGGCGCGCGCGCCGTGGGTCGCGGCGGGCGTGCCGTCGCCCGGACCGCTACAGCAGTCGCGAGAACAGCCGGTAGATGGAGTTGCGGAACTTCTGGCCGCCGGTGAAGCTGTCGAGGTACTTCCACGTGATCTCTTCGCAGTCGGCCATGTCGTTCTCGTACTGCGCCGCGTAGTCCCGGGCGATCTGGGGGTCGTAGAAGATCGACACGACCTCGTCGTGCAGGATGATGCTGCGGATGTCCCAGTTGCAGGTGCCCATGATCGAGAACTCCTCGTCCACGGTCACCGTCTTGGCGTGCAGGAAGCCGGCCTTGTAGAGGTAGACCTTCACGCCGCTCCGCAGGAGCTGCGGGTAGTAGGCGTGGGCGGCGTAGAACGGGATCTTCTTGTCGGGCACGCCGGTCATCATGAACCGCACGTCGATGCCGCTGGCCGCGGCCGCGCACATGGCGGTGATGAGGGGTTCGTCGGGGACGAAGTAGGGGGACTGGATCCAGATGCGCTCGTGCGCTCCCAGGAGCGCCGTGATGAACACGTCGCGGATGGCCTTGAACGTGGTGCCGACGCTCGAGTGCAGCACCTGGACGGGCGTGCCCTCGCCCGCCGCGTGCACGGGGACCTCGGGCATGTAGCCGGTGACGAGGTCCTCCTTGCCGCCGTTGAGGATCCAGATGGCGCCGTAGAGGAGCAGGTAGGGGACGACCGGTGCGCCGGTCAATCGGAACGAGGTGTCGCGCCACACGTTGAACCGCGGCCCGCCGTCGATGTACTCCTGGCCCATGTTCATGCCGCCGGAGTACACGCTCTTGCCGTCGATGATCACCATCTTCATGTGGTTGCGGTAGTTGATCTGCGGGAGGCGCTTGTAGCAGGGCACGACCGTGGCGCCGGCCGCGGCGAGCCGCTTGAGCTCGTCCTTCTTGTAGCTGACGCAGGACAGCCAGTCGTAGATGATGTGCACCTCGACCCCGGCCTTCATGCGCTCGAGCAGCACCTCGGTGACCTTGGCCGTGAGCTCGTCCTGCTCCCAGATGAGGTACATGAGGTGGATGTACTTCTCGGCGGTGGCCATCTCCTCGAGCAGGCGCGGGAACTTCTGCGAGCCGGCGGTGTAGATCTCGACGGTGTCGGCGGGGAGCACGGCCGAGCCGTCCTCGCGACGGGCGGTCGACTGCACGCGGTGCGCGGCGGTGCCCGCGGTGGTGGCGACGGCCGCCGCGGTGAACCCCTCGTCGGCCTCCTCTGCCCGGGCCAGCGAGACGTCCCGGAGCTCCCGCGTGCGCGCGAGGATCGCGCGGCGCTTCTTGGAGTCTCTCCGGTAGTTGCGGCCGATGAAGAAGTAGGCCACGAGGCCCAGCACCGGGAAGAGCAGCACGACGAACATCCAGGCGAGCACCGTACTGGGGTCGCGGTCGTCGGTGGCGAGCACGACGACGACGCCGGCGATCGCCAGGAGCAGCAGTGCGTCGATGAACCAGAAGCCGAGGTTGAAGAAGCCGGTGTTGAGGAGGGCCAGGGTGCCCACTGCACCGAGTGCTCCGCCGAGTGTCGCCATCGAGTCTCCTCAGGTCGTGTGCGGCGCATACTCTCACACGACGGGCGTCCGGCGTCCACTCGCGTTACCGAACGGTTACCGGCAGGCGCGTGCGCGGCAGACGGTCCCGGCCGGGGGACCCGGGCGCAGCCCGGCGCCGGAAGGCCTCAGCCCTTGAAGACGAACGTGGACGCGCACCGGTCGGCCTCGCCGAGACGGTGCAGCGCGGCGGAGGGGACGGTGAACTCCAGCGAGCAGGCGTAGGGCAGGGACAGGAAGACGTAGCTGACCACGTAGATGGCCCACGGCCCGTGCGGGATCGCCGCCCGGCTCTCGGCCACGATGCGCGAGCCCGGCCGGCCGGCGAACGTGCCGTAGGCGACCGACTCGATCAGGCCGGTCGTGCCCAGCCGGCGGGCCTGGTCGTCGGTGCGCCACTCCAGCGTGGCTCCCTGCTGGGTGGCGTCGAGCTCCTCACGGAGCAGCACGCAGCAGGCGAGGTCGTCGAGTGTCGCGGCGGCGACGTCCACGGCGAACAGGAGTGCCGCCTTGCGCCCCGCCGTCGTCGCGTACATCGTCTTCAGCGGCGCGAGCCACTCCCCGGTCCACGCCGTCCAGTCGGGCCCGCGGGCCTGGAGCTGCGCCTCCGCCAGGGCGCCGCTCGTCTCGGGAGCGCCTCCGGCCCAGCCCGGCGGCACCGCCATGGACGCCCACGGGGCGTCGGCGAAGATCCAGGCGGCCGGGGCCCGCGGGACCGGCGCCTGCCCTTCGGCCGGGAGCGCCGCGTCGGGACCCGTCCAGGCCGTGTGGACCGGCCGGCCGTCGCGGTCGTACAGCGTGATGGCCCGGCGCTGCCCTTCCGGCGCGGCGGGGAAGTCCCAGCAGATGCAGCGCGCCGTCTGGGCGAGATCGCCGGTGCCGGGCTCGCCGGGCCCCGCGAGCGCCGCGAGCACGCGTGCGTCGAAGTCCAGGCACTGCGCGCGCCAGAGGTCCTGTGCCATGGCGGGGGCCGCTGGTCCGGACGGTCCGCTCGCGGCCGCCGCCGCCCCGGCGGCTGCGTGGCCTTCGGGCGTCCGTCCCGCCGCGAGCTCGCGGGGTGGCGCCGTCCCGGACGCCGGCGGGGTCACGGCGGGAGGCGTCTCGACGGCCGCAGCCTGCGAGGGGACCGTCTGCGCCAGGGGCGGCGTCTGCACCGGCGGCGGTGCCTGCGCAGGTGACGTCGCCACCGGGGTCTGCACCGGCGGCGAGGACGGAAGGTACGCCGGCTGGGCGGCGGCCGGCGGCGGCACCAGCGAGCAGGCCCACTCGCGCAGGCCGTCGTAGGCCCACACCAGGTGGCCCTGGCGGTCGTATTCGAGCACGTCGCGGGCGGTGACGAAGCCGTGACCCTCGAGCGTGAAGCTGCCCTCGTAGAAGGTGATGGTCCTGCCTGCCCACCCTGTGGTGGGCCCGAACGTGGCGACGAGCATGGTGACTCCTCTCACGCTGCCCGCGGGACGTTGTCTGAACGAGCATCTTCGCGCTGACGGCGGCGCGGGTCCAGCGCACGGGGGCGGTGCGCCCGCCCGTCTGGGCGGAGTGGCGTCAGTCCGCCGCCACCTGGCGGCGGCGGAGGTACCGCACCGCCGCCACGACGGCGCCGGGCGCGGCCGAGAGGCAGACGGCGACGGCGAGGGCGACGGCGAGGTAGTCCTGTACCAACGGCACGTTGCCGAAGAGGCACCCGGCGCCGAAGAAGACGGCGACCCACGACGCCGCGGCGACCGCCGCGTACAGCACCATCTTGTGGAGCTCGAGGCGGGCGACGCCGGCCACGAACGGGGCGAGCGTGCGCACCACGGGCAGGTAGCGCGCCAGGACGATGGCCATGCCGCCGTGGCGCTCGTAGAACTCGTGGGCCTGGGCGATGTGCTCGGGCCTCAGGTACTTGCGCGGCCTGCTGAGGAGGCGACCGCCGATCCAGCGCCCGATCAGGTAGTTGGCGAGGTCGCCCAGGAAGGCCGCGGCGAAGAGGGCCGGGCCGAGGACGGCGGCGTCGAGCGCCCCGGCGCCGGCGAGCGTGCCGCTCGCCAGCAGCAGAGACTCGCCGGGCAGGAACGGAGCCACCACGAGGCCGGTCTCGCAGAAGATGACGCCGGCCACGGCCACGTACGACCAGGGGCCCAGCACGGTGATGAGCTGGGCCAGATAGAGGTCGAAGTCGAGGATGTAGTGGAGGAACTGCTCCATCATCGAGGGGACGTGGCTCCGCGGGCCGCCGTTCGTCGGCGGCCCGAGCTCGGCGGGCGGGCTTCCGCGGGGCGCTTCGAGCCGGCGGCGACGGCAGGCCCCCAGGCCGCCGGGGTGCTGCTCAGGCCGGGCCGGGCGAGGCCTCTGGCCCGGCCTGACCCTGCGCGGCCGGCCCGGGCCCGCCCTCGGGCGCGGCCGTCTGCTGTTCGGGGTGCTTGTGCAGCCGTCGCGCCTTGTACACGACGCGGTAGCGGTCGTACAGGACGATGACCAGCGTCAGCAGGTACGAGAAGAACAGCGTCTCCCCGAACGGCACGCGGGCGTCGCGCATGCCCAGCGTGCGGTCCAGGAACTCGAGGACCAGCACGATGACGAGGTTGACGACGAGCATCGTGACGAGCTCGCCGGCCGTGCGCTTCCAGCTGCGGCCGCGCGTCGCCATCCAGTGGCTCACGGCGGCGTTGATGATCGTGAACAGGGCGGCGCCCACGGCGATCCGCACCGGGTGCGCGTTCCCGCCGCTGAGCATGCTCGCGAAGATGACGCTGAGGATCGCCGTGAGGGCGATCTTCTCGCGCAGGGCCCAGCCGAAGATGCGCTCGCTGGCCTTGACCAGGCGGAACGGCTCGGCGCCGTGCAACTCGGGCGGCAGCGGGTCGGCGGCCAGGTGCGGGCCGTGGTCGAACCTGGGGCACTTGTACCTGACGATCAGGTACACGATGGCGCCGATGACGGCGAAGAACGCGATCATCGCCACCAGCACCCACGGGCGGTTGGCGATGGCGTCGCCCCAGCCCGTGTCGGCGGTCACGCCGAACAGCGTCTCCTTGATGAAGTCGGTCATGTCGAGCTCCGCGATGTGGATCCACCACTCCTGCGGCAGCTTGATGAAGATCCAGATGCCGGCCGCCGCCA
>CAIXSE010000302.1 GCA_903921965.1 uncultured Thermoleophilia bacterium
CCTTCGCGGCCGCCCGCGAGGGCGGCCTCAAGGCCGCGCCGCACGCCGGCGAGCTGGCCGGGCCGGCGTCCATACGCGCCGCGCTGGACGTCCTGCACGCCGACCGCCTGCGGCACGGCGTGCGCGCCGCCGAGGACCCGGCGCTCCTCGCCGAGCTCGCCGGGCGGGGCATCGTCTGCGACGTCACGCCGACGAGCAACGTGCTGACGGGCGTCGTGCGCTCGCTCGGCGACCACCCCCTTCCTGCGATGCTCGCGGCCGGCGTGCGCTGCTCCATCTCGACCGACGACCCGGCGCTGATGGGGACCGACCTCGAGCGCGAGTGCGCCGCGGCGGTCGGTCTCGGCCACACGCCGCGGGCCATGTACGAGCACGCTCTCTCAGGGGTCTTCTGCGAAGAGAGCGCCCGCACCCGCCTCAAGGCACTGGGGGACGCCGCCGTGTGGCCGCCGGAGGCGGTTGCGTGAAGCTCCCCGCGGGCACCGTAGCAGCTGGACGACCCTTGGGGAGGCCCGTGTGAAGCTCACACCCATCGCCTGGATCCTCGTCGCCTGCAGCGCCGCCTTCACCGTGGTCGCGCTACAGGCGCCGTTCGAGGTAGTGGAGCTGCTCGGCGGCCCGCTCGTGGTGGCGGGCGCGTACTTCGCCGGCCGCAAGGGCGGCGTGTACACCGCGGTGTGGGCGTGCCTCTCGGCCGTGGTCGCGGCGTACCTGCTCGGAGGGGTGGAGGCGGACGACCTGATCGCGACCGTCGCCGGCTACCTCATCCTCGGCATCGCTCTCGGGATCGGGGTGGAGCGCTGGCGGCGCGAGCACGCCGAGCTGCAGCAGGCGCTCGAGTCCATGCACGCGTACCAGGCGCAGCTCACAGCCAGCCAGTCTCGCTATCGCCTGCTGTTCGAGAGCGGCAGCGACCCGGTGTACCTGCACGGCCTCGACCACAACGGCGAGCCGACGCGCTTCGTGGCCGTCAACGACGCCGCCTGCCGCCGCCTCGGCTACACGCGCGCGGAGCTGCTGGGGCTCCTGCCCCGCAAGATCGACGCGGCCCCGCGGCCGGGGCAGCTGCGTGAGGTCATGGAGCGTCTGCTGAAGGAGGACAGCGTGCTGTGGGAGTCGGTCCTGCGCACGAGCGGCGGCGACAAGGTCCCGGTGGAGATCAGCTCGAGCCTCACCGACGTGGACGGCGAGCTCGTGGTGCTCTCCATCGCTCGCGACATCAGCGGGCGCAAGGAGCAGGAGCAGCACCTCCTCGAGCTGACGCTCCGCGACCACCTCACGGGGCTGCTCAACCGGCGCGGCTTCCTGGTGATGCTGCCGGAGCACCGCAAGCGTGCCAGGCGCGCCGGGACGCCGGTCATCGTGCTGTACGCCGACCTCGACGGGCTGAAGCAGATCAACGACGGCGAAGGCCACAGCCGCGGCGACGACGCCATCAGGGCGGTGGCCGCCGCGCTGCGCGAGACGTTCCGCGAGACCGACCTGGTGGCGCGGCTCGGCGGCGATGAGTTCTGCGTGATCGCCGCCGCCGATCCCCAGGTCGACCCGCGGACCTTCGTCGGCCGGCTGGACGCGGCGCTGGCGGAGGCGGGGGCCAAGCTCGGCCTGCCGCTGGCGATGAGCTACGGCACGGTGGTCACGAGTGCCCACGGTCTCGAGGATCCCGGCGCGCTGCTCGAGAAGGCGGATGCCCTGATGTACGAGCAGAAGCGCGCCCGGCGAGGGGGACGGAATGGCGGCGTCTCCGAGGGCGCGGAGGTGGTGCCCGACGCCGGTGCCTGAGTGGCGGGCGGCGGTGTAGGCTAGGGCCGTGAGAGGAGCTCCGCGAGGGCGCGTGGCTTCGGATCTGCGCGAGGAGTCCAGGGTGGGAGGAGAAGCGCGCGAGGAGGGCGCAGCCGGCGGCCGCGACGGCCTCAACGTGGTGCTGGGCGCCCGCGGCGGCATCGGCGGCGCCATCGTCCGGGAGCTCGTCGGTCAGGGCCGGCGCGTGCGCGCCGTCACGCGGAACGGCGACGCCGGGGTCAGCGAGACCCCGCTCCCGCCGGCATCGTACGAAGACGTCGCCTGCGATCTGACCGACCCGGCGCGCCTGCGCCGGGCGGTGGCCGGAGCCTCGGTGGTGTACCACTGCGCGCGGCCGGCGTACACGCGCTGGTGGACGGAGTTCGAGCCTCTCAACCGTGGCATCGCGGCGGCCGTGGCCGAGGAGGGCGCCAGGCTGGTGTACGCCGACAGCCTCGCGATGTACGAGCCCGGCTCCGGACCCATGACCGAGGAGTCGCCGGCGACGGCGACCACCAAGAAGGGCTCGCTGCGTGCCAAACTGGCCGACCAGATGCTCGAGGCGCACGCCGGCGGGCGCCTGCGCGTGGTCGTCGCCCGCGCCAGCGACTACTTCGGGCCTCGCGGCGTGAGCTGCGCGCTCGGCCGCCGCTTCTTCGCTGACCTGCTCGCCGGCCGCAAGACGCAGTGGTACAAGTCGCTCGACCAGCCGCACAGCCTGTGCTACCTGCCGGACCTGGGGCGGGCGTTCGTGCTGCTCGGCACCCGCCCCGAGGCCGAGGGCGAGGTGTGGCACACGCCGTCCTGCCCGCCGGTCACCGGCCGGGAGCTCATCGAGGCCGCGGCCCGCGTCGCCGGCGTCGAGCCGCGGCCCGCCGTCCTGAAGGAGCGCACGGTCACGTTCTACAGCATCTTCATCCCGACGTTCCGCGAGTATCCGGAGCTCGCCTACCAGTGGGGCGAGCCGTTCGTGAGTGAGGACGGCAAGTTCCAGCGGGCCTTCGGACCGTTCGCCGTGACGCCGCTGGAGGAGGCCCTGGAGACCACGGTGGCCTGGTTCCGCGCCAACGTGTGAGGGGCCGGTGCGGCCGGGTCGCCGCCTCCGTGGCTGCTGAGGTTGCCGCGGCAATCCGGACCTGATAAGGTCTCTTTCCGTAGAGACGGGAGCCGGTTCCCGCCTGAGCGCCTCGCGCCGGGCATTCCTCCCGCATCAATCGCCCAGACTCTGTGAATGCCGGACAGTGTTCTGAAGGAAAGGAACACCAGTCCGCAGCCAGTCTGACCGCCCCGGTGGCGGTCCTCCACACGGCGAACTCCCGCTCACCCCGCTTGTCCCCGTCGAATCGTCGGGTCCTGCCGAGGTGCGCGTCGCCGAGCCGCGTACGGGTGAGTCCGGGAAGAGAGAGTCAGTGAACCCAGTCATCGATCCCACCATGGACACCGCGCGCCCGCAGGGCGAGGGGGCGCCGAAGCGCCGCCGTCGCGGGGGCCGCGGTCGCGGCAAGGGCGGCGCCCAGGGCGCCGGCCAGGCCGCGCAGAGCCCCGCCGCCGAGAGCGGCGCGACGCAGGCTCCGCCCTCCTCCGAGCAGCGCACAGACGAGCGGTCTGAGCGCCAGCCTCGCGAGGGCAGGGAGCAGCGTCGCGACGCCAGAGGCGGCTCCGGCCGCGACAGGTCCGGCCGCGACCGCGACCGCGGGCGTGGCCCGCGTCGCGACCGCGAAGGCCGCGGCGGCCAGGGCGTGGACAAGAGTTACGTGGAGCGCGAGCACGCGGCGAGGCCGGCAGGCCCCGCCCCCGAGGTCGACCTGCCGGCGTTCGCCGAGCTCGGCCTCACGGGCGACCTGCTCGCAGGCGTCGCCGCCATGGGCTACGAGACGCCCACACCCATCCAGGAGCAGGCCATCCCGCGCGTCCTCGCCGGACGCGACGTGGTGGGCAGTGCGCAGACCGGTACCGGCAAGACGGCCGCTTTCGTCCTGCCCATCTTGCAGCGCATGACAGGCCCGACCGTAGCCGACGGCCGCACGGCCCACCCGTCCGCCCTGGTGGTGACTCCCACGCGCGAGCTCTGCGCGCAGATCGAAGAGGTCGGCGAGACGCTCAGCACGTACAGCGGCCGCACCGTCGCCGCCGTGTTCGGGGGCGTCCCGTACGATCCGCAGGCGAAGCGGATCCGCAAGGGCGTCGACCTGCTGGTCGCCACGCCCGGCCGGCTGCTCGACATGCTGCGGCAGGGCGACGTGCTGCTGGACCAGGTGAACACGCTGGTGCTCGACGAGGCAGACCGCATGCTCGACATGGGGTTCTGGCCAGACGTCAAGCGCATCATCGACGCCCTGCCGGCCGCGCGCCAGAACCTCTTCTTCTCCGCCACGATGAGCAAGACCGTGCTCAGCATCATCGAGGACACCCTGAACCAGCCCGTGTTCATCCAGCTGGGCGGCACCGCGATGCCGGTCGAGGCCATCGAGCAGAGGGTCCTGCCGGTGAACCAGGAGCAGAAGGTGGACCTCCTGGTGGAGTACTTCCGCCACCACGACCCCGCGCGCACCCTGGTGTTCACCCGCACGCGCCGGCGCGCCGAGCGCCTCGCGGTCACGCTCAACAAGATGGGCATCACCTGCGAGGCCATCCACGGCGACCGCTCGCAGGGCCAGCGCCAGCAGGCGCTCGACGGCTTCAAGAACGGCAAGATCGCCGTGCTCGTCGCCACCGACGTCGTGGCCCGCGGCATCGACGTGGACAACATCACCCACGTCATCAACTTCGACATCCCGACCAACCCCGAGGATTACGTGCACCGCATCGGCCGCACCGCGCGTGCCGGGGCCAGCGGGATCGCCGTGAGCCTGCTCACCGCCGAAGACGTGCACGAGCTCCTGGCCATCGAGCGCCTCATCGGGGCGACGATCGAGCGCCACGACCTGCCCGGCTTCGACTACGAGAAGCGCGTCATCCCCGAGTCGCACCAGGTGCAGCCCAGGATCGGCAAGCTGGTGTGGAACGGCGGGGCGCGGCGTGCCTGGAACAAGACAGGCGTGCGCCGGCGGCCGCCGAAGCGGGCGTCGTCGCACTGATCGCGGCAGGCGGGTGAGCCGGGGGGCGGCGACGTCGCACCCCCCGCTCCCTCGCGAGCGAAAGGGCCGCGGCTGACAGGCCCCGGCCCCTTTGCTATACTGCCGTTCCCGCGTGGGCGACTAGCTCAGTTGGGAGAGCGCCTGCTCGACAAGCAGGAGGTCGTTGGTTCAATTCCAACGTCGCCCACCACGCTTCACCTCCG
>CAIXSE010000303.1 GCA_903921965.1 uncultured Thermoleophilia bacterium
GGCCGTGAAGGAGCTCGACGACCTGTCCTGCGGTGTCGCGCTCCAGCCGCAGTACGAATCGGTCCCACCCCGGCGCGTCGATCAGGTGCCCATCGGCGACGAACGTGCTGGGGACGAGCGGCAGGCGCGCCGGGCCGGCGACAAGGACCGCCTCGCCGCGTTCGCTGGAGAACTCGAGCTCTCCGTGCGCGTCTGGCCCCTCCCCGTCGTTCGCGCCCGGCGCCGGACCGCC
Organism: uncultured Thermoleophilia bacterium; assembly: GCA_903921965.1. The sequence goes on from CAIXSE010000303.1 coordinate 233, forward strand.
GCCCGCGCCCAGGACGAAGCGACCGGAGGCCAGGGGGGAGGCGCTCGCCGCAGCGGGGGGCAGGGGCACGGGCGGCGGAGAGCCGGCGCGCTCGGCGCGGATCGCCTGCAGCGCGTAGCGCACGATGCGGTCCGCGCTCGACTCGCCGTTCGCCAGCCAGACCACACCGAGGCCGGCGCCGGCATCGAGCATGTACAGGGCGGAGTAGCCGGCGAGGCGTCCCGGGTGCCAGGAGACGGAAGCGCCGTCGACCGTACCACTGAAGAGCGCGTAGCCGTGCGACGTGTCGTCGGCGAAGGCCCCGAGAGAGTCCGATGGGATGCGCACGTGCGGCGCCCGAAGCGCGTCGAACGACGCCGGCGAGATCACGGGTCCGGCGTCGCCGGCGCCTCCACGGAGCAGCAGCCGCGTGAAGGCGCAGAGGTCGGCCGCGCCGGCGCTGATGGACCCGTCGGCCGTCGTGCCGTTCACCCAGGGAGCGGAGACGAGCGGATGCGTGGCCTGCGCAGGGCGATCGTCGTAGGCGGAGACGTAGCCGGGGGCACAGCGCAGACGCCGCTCCGGCGTCAGCGCCGCCGCCGAGGCCGTCATGCCGAGAGGTTCGAGCAGCCGCTCCTCGAGAAGGCGGTCGATCCGCGTCCCGGTGATGCGCTCCAGCGCCAGGCCGACGAGGCAGAAGCCGTCGTTCGAGTAGGCGAGCGGTCCGACCGTGAACGGTCCGTCTTCGCGCGCGGTGACGGCTGCGTTGTGCACCGCCTCTCCGGTGAACGCACGGCCCCAGGGGAGACCGGCCGTGTGCGTCAGGCAGTGGTGCGCGGTGATCGGTCCGCCGACGGTCTCGGGAGTGAACCACGGAAGGTGCTCGGAGATAGGAGCGTCGAAGTCGAGGCGTCCGGCCTCGCGCTCCTGAAGCGCGAGAAGCGCCAGGAACGTCTTGCTGCACGACGCGATCGGCATGACGGCGTCTGCCGGCATGGGCTCTCGGCCGGCTGGGTCAAGCGACCCGACAGGGATGACCGCGAGCAGCTCGTCCGCCGACGTGATGCCGAGAACGCCGCCGACGGCGTTGCCGTTCTCGAGCTCGGCGGCGGCGAACGCCGCGATCGCCTGCGTCGTCGCTTCGCCGACCACGCGCGCTTCATTCCGCTCGATCCGCGGCGTCATACTTCCGGCCCTGCCGCTCCCAGCCACGGCCGCGCGGCGCGCAGGCGCGCGATCGCGGCCGCATCGTACTCAAGCCCCAGGCCGGGGCCGTCCGGCACGCGCATCATCAGCACGCCGTCGTCGAGGCGCTGCTCGAAGCCGGTAGCGACCGCGTCCGCGTAGCCCATCGCCGCCGCGTCCGCGGTGTCGCTGTAGAGCGCGTTGGCCAGCCCGCCGTGCAGGGCGATCATCGCCGCGCAGGCGCCGGCGACCTCGCCCATGCCGCCCACGTGCAGCGCCACGCCGGCCGCCTCGGCGATCGCGTTCACCTTGAGCGCGTTCAGGATGCCGCCGCTCTTCATCAGCTTGACGTTGATGATGTCGCAGGCGCCCGCCTCGACGGCGGCCAGCGCCTCGCGCGGCCCGCGCACGCTCTCGTCGAGCGCGATCGGCACGTCCACGCGCTCGCGCACCCAGCGGCAGCCCTCGAGGTCGTCCCTGCGGATCGGCTCCTCGACGAACTCGACCCCGTAGGGCTCGAGCAGCCTGATCGCCGCGACCGCGCGGCGCGGCGTGCGCCAGCCGGTGTTGGCGTCGCACTTGATCTGCGCCGCCGGGCCCACCGCCTCGCGCACCGCGGCGACGCGGGCGGCGTCCCTCTCCGGCGCGTCGCCGACCTTGACCTTGAACACGGTGACGCCGTCGGCGGCGCGGGCGCGGGCCTTCGCCGCCAGCGCCTCCGGCTCGTCGTAGCCGAAGGCGTGGATGAGTGGCACCGCGTCGCGGGTGCGGCCGCCGAGCAGGTCGACGAGGGGCCGGCCGAGCGCCTTGCCCTGCAGGTCCCAGAGGGCGAGCTCGAGGCCGGCCTTGGCCGCCTGGTTGCCGACCAGCTGCTCGAAGTCGGCCGTGATGCGTTCGAGCTCGAACGGGTCGCGGCCGGTCACCATCGGCGCCAGGTACTCACAGATGACGTCCTCGACCGTCCACAGCGTCTCGCCGGTGAACTCGTAGGCGGGCAGCGCCTCGCCGTAGCCGGTGAGCCCCTCGTCGGTCTCGACCGTGACGATGTCCACCGGGTTGGCGGCCATCGCCGAGGTGGCGATGATGTAGGGGTGCTCCATCGCCATCCAGATCGGGGTGACGTTGACTGAAGTGATGCGCACGGCCGGGCCTCAGTCCGCCGTCGCCGGCGTGGTCAGGCAGCGCGGAAGGCAGAGGTCGTCCGGGCGGAACTCGACGCCGCTCGGCGGCTCCTCTCCCAGCAGGTGCTGCACCAGGTAGTCCCACGAGCGCCGGAGGAAGTACGGGTCGAACTGCAGGCTGTGATTGGCGCCCGGCATGACCAGCAGGTCGAACGGCTTGCCGGCTTTCACCAGAGCGTCGACCAGCCGCAGTGTCATCGCCGGATGGGTGTTGTCGTCCAGCTCGCCGCAGACCAGGAAGAGATCGCCTTCGAGCCGGTCGGCGAGCAGGGCGTTGTTCGCGTTCGACCCGTCGTTGCCGCCGGGGAACATGGCGAGGTCCTTCTCGACCGAGTCGATGTCGTACAGGCGCAGGTCGTGAGCGCCGCACGACGAGACGCCGACCGTGTAGACGTCCGGATGCGCGAAGAGGGCGCGCGCCGCAGCGAACCCGCCGGCCGAGTGCCCGTAGACGCCGACGCGCTCCAGATCGAGGTAGGGACGCTGGCCCGCGAGCTGCCGCAGCGCCCCGACGTGGTCGGCCAGGCCGACCACGTCCTCCGCGGCGCCGTAGGAGACCTCGTGGAAGGCCCGCGAGCGGTACGGCGTCCCGAGCGCGTCGAGCGTGACGACGACGAACCCCAGCTCGGCGACGGCCTGCGGGTACCAGTAGTCGAAGAGGTCGAAGGGGTGGTCCTGCTCAGCGCGCATGCGCGCCTGAGCGTGCGTGGTCTGGCGCCAGCCGTAGATGTCCTCGACGACCGGGTAACGCTTCGCCGGGTCGAAGTCGCGCGGGTACCAGATCGTGCCGTGAAGGTCGGTCTGCCCGTCCCGCGCCTTCACGGTGAAGCGCTCGGGACGGCGCCAGCCGAGGTCGTCGAGCGCCGAGACGTCCGCTTCCTCGAGCACCGCGATGAGCCGCCCGTCGCCGGCGCGCAGGCGCGCCACGGGCGGCTCGCTCACCGTCGCGGCGTTGTCGACGAACGCGGCGCCGTCGGGTGAGATGTATGCCTCGTGGTCGGCGTCCTCCGGCGTGAGCAGCTCCGGCTCGCCGCCGTCCAGGCTCACGCGGTAGAGGTGCCGGTAGTAGGGGTCGCGCCCCGGCTCGCGGCCGGCGCCGAGCAGGTAGACGAGGCGCGACGTCTGGTCGACGTGCGCCACGTCGCGCACGACCCACTCGCCCCGCGTCAGCTGCCGCTTCAGCGCGCCGGTCGCGAGGTCGTACAGATAGAGGTGCCCCCAACCGTCGCGCTCGGAGAACCACAGCACCTCGCCGCTCGCCTCGAGCACCGTGGCGATCGGCGGCAGCCCCAGCGTCGGGTGCAGGTCCATCGTCGTCTCGGTCGTCTCGGCGAGCACCGTTCGCGTGGTCCCGGCGGCGACGTCGTACTCGAGCAAGGTCGCCGAGCGCTCGCCGCGCGCCATGTGGATGAACCAGGCGCGGCCGCCGTCCTCGCTCCACCAGGCCCTGCCCATCCTCAGCGGAGACTCCCACGTGGCCGACTGTACGGGGTGCTCGAAGTCGGTCACGGCGCCGCTCTCGACGTCGATGACGACCAGTTGCGAACTCACCACCACGGGGTCACCGGGACGGTTCTGGCGATACGTGAAGAGCCTGGGGGTGGTCCCCTCCGGTGGCGCGTGCCACAGCATCGGTGTGTCGGGGACGCCGCGCTGGTCGAGCTTGTGCGTCAGGAGGCGGCGCGAGTCGGGAGACCACACGGCCACGGGCGCGTGGATGAGCCCGTAGACCTTGTCGCTCACGGCGCTCATGTTGCCTTCGGGCGAGCCCGCATAGTCCCAGTACGGCTCGCCGTCCGTCGTCAGCCGCCGCTCCTCGCCGCTCTCGAGCTCGCGAAGCCAGAGGTCGTGGTCCTTGACGAACGCCGCCCAGCGGCCGTCGGGAGACGGCAGCGTGGCCGGGTCCGCCTCATGCACCTCGCCCGCCTGTCCTCGCGCGTCGGACGGACGCGCCGTCCCGCCGGCGACCTCGACCTCCACCCGCTCCAGACCCTCGGCCGTGCGTCGCTGGTAGGCGAACCGCCCGGCATCGAGCCACTCCGGCACGACGGGCGCGCCGCGCACCAGCTTGGCCGCGTTCCACGGCAGCGTCTCTTCGGCGCGAACGTACCGGTCGTGGATGGAGGACATTTGAGCTTCCCTTACCGTTGGGCACCAAACGAGGTAGGGCTGGTGACTGCCACGGTAGGCTGCGATGACGACCCCCGCAACACAGCTTATCGCCAGGTTACAGCTGACTATTACCTGATGTAGACAGACGCTGATGCTGTCGCGCACAGAACCTCAGGTGACGGGTCGCTGCACAAGCTCCAGCACCACCCCGTCCGGATCGGCGACGTAGACGCAGCGCACGCCGTCCCAGGGCGAGCCGGGCTCGTCGAAGAGCACCGGCCGACGCGAGATGACCCGCGCCTCGCTGCCCTCGAGCGCGGTGAGCACGGCGTCGACGTCGGCGACCCCGAGGGAGAGGTGCAGCGTGCCTCCGGCGCTGAGCTCGGCGCGCCGCGGCTCGGCCGCGGGGATGCGGTACTGGATGAGCTCGAGGATGCGTCCGTCGCCCGAGTCGAGGTCGGCGCAGTCCATCTCGACGGCGTCGTAGCCGGTGAGGTCGGCGATCGTCTCGTCGGCGATCGTCTCCCGGTCGATGAGCTCGAGGCCGAGCACGCCGCCGTAGAAAGCCAGCGAGCGGTCGAGGTCGGCGACCGAGATCCCCACGTGGTCGATGCAGTTGATCATCGCGTCATCACTCCGTTTCGGCGTCGTGGTCGTTCAGGCGTCAGCCGTCAGCAGGTCGTCCACCCACTTCAGGTCGAGTTCGAGCAGGCGGCCCGGCAGCGGGCGGCCGCTGTCGGGGTCGATGCCGGCCATGGCGTAGTAGTCCGCCCTGGCCTTGGCGAATGCCCCGCGTTCGACGCAGGCCCCTGCCGCGAGGCCCTCGGGCAGCGGAACGAACGCGCGCTCGGGCAGCAGGTCCTCGGCGGTGCCGACGCCCTCCCGGACGTTGAAGGCGCGCTGCATCAGCACGCGGCGCTCGCCGGTCTTGAGCAGCGACCAGAGGCTCGTGCTGAAGCCGTTCACCGCCTGCAGCATGTCGAGCAGGTCGGCGAAGCCCCACATCGCCCCCGGGTAGAAGCAGAACGAGCACAGCTCGAGCGAGTCGATCAGCGCGGCGAGGTACCCGGTGCGCACCACGTAGCGGGTCTTGGCCGCGTCGAGCACGCCCCAGGGGCTGGCGACGTGCAGGTCGAGCGCCTCTTCGGGGTCCGTGAGCGCGTCGATGCGGTCGTCCTCGCCGCACGACATGTGGTCGGCGCCGAAGGGGTTGAC
>CAIXSE010000304.1 GCA_903921965.1 uncultured Thermoleophilia bacterium
ACCTTCGCTTCGTCGAGGCGCATGCCCCGGGTCATCTGCATGCGGCCGACGAGGTCTCCCGCCGCCCGCATCCCGCCCATGCCCGAGGCCAGCGCGTGCGTGCACGCCATGCCCAGAGGGTCGCCGACGCCGACCTACAAGCCGTCACAGCGGAGGATGTCGACGAGCGCGCGCGAGACGCGCGAGACGGCGTCGGCCGGGGGGTAGGGGCTCATCGGCACACCGCCGACGCCCATGCCCACGTTGGGGTGCACGGGGATCTCGGCGACCGCCATGCACGGCTTGATGATGGTGCAGGCGCGGGCCACGTTCCAGGCCACGCTCTTCGTGGTGTTCACGTTGACGGCCGGCCCGAACATGGTGGCGCCGGCCTCCTGAGCGACCTTGACCTGCTCGACGGGCCACATGCCCGCCAGGCGCCGGCCCTTGTACTCGAGCTGCCCGTGCATGCCCAGGACGTACTCGCTGGCCATGCCCAGCTCGATGCCGCAGTCCGGGTAACGGCCCTTGATCGTCTCGATCGCGGTGAGGGCCGCCAGGAAGTCGCCGTCGCCGGCGGCCCCGGCCGTGTCGAAGTCCAGGCCGTCGGCCCCGGCCTCCCACATGCCCTCGGCGCAGTAGACCATGTCGGCCACCGCGAGGCCGATGGCCGCGACCTGCGCGTCGCGCGCCTCGTCGATGCGGTTGAGCGGCAGGAGCTCCGACCAGTTCGGGATGGGGCCGTCGGGCATGCTGTACCGGCCCAGGTCGGGCATCGCGCCGTACTGCAGCGGCGCGATGAGGTTGAGCTGGGCCGTCTTCATCGTCTGCGCCTCGAAGCTCAGGATGGTCTTGACGGCCTTGTACGAGTAGTCCATCCCGAAGAGCTCCAGCATGTCGGCGCCGCGGTGGCACTGGTAGCTGTAGAGCTCGTCGACGCGCGTGCCCGAATCCAGGTTGCCGGAGCCGTCGAAGCTGAGGCAGACCTCGTCGCCCATGTCGACGGCGCTGAACCTGGCCTCGCTCGTGAAGATGTCCAGCAGGTGGTCGAGCTCGGCGGCGGTGAGCTGCGGCGCCTTGGAGCGGCGGGCGCCGAGCTCCGTACCGGCCTCGAGGTCGGCGCGGATCTCGGCGGGAGTCATCTCGACGAGCGAGCCGTCGCCGAGGCGGGTGCGTACTGTCCTTGTCAAGCGGTCCCCCTTCACGCTCGGACAGAGTAAGATTAGTTAGTTACCTAACTAACATGTGCGGTACACTAGCAGACGGCGTGGGGCTGTCAAGGCGGCCCTTGTCCCGCTGCCGCCGGGGCGGGTATCTTCCGTCCCGGCCCCGGGACCGCGCGGATCGTGAGCCGGGGCTGGAGGGGAGAGGACATGGCCAGATACGAGTTGCCCATCGAGGACCCGACGCCGGAGCTGTCGGCGACCGCGGTCCGTATCCTCGAGGCCGCGAAGCGGGTGCTCTACCGCGACGGGTTCCGGGCGCTCACGTTCGAGACCATCGCGAAAGAGGCGGCGGAGAACCCGGCGCTGATCCGCTACCACTTCGGCAGCAAGGCCGGCCTGGTGACGGCGCTCGTCGACTCCGTGCTCTACCAGGAGGCGGTCGAGCTCATCGAGAAGCTCACGGCGGTGCCGGCCGGCGAGGAACGGCGGCAGACCCTCTTGCGCATCCACGAGGCCATGTCGGTCGACCGCGACTCGTACCGGATGTTCTACGAGATCATCCCGCACTGCCTGCGCGACGAGGAACTGCAGCCGCACTTCCGGGAGCTCTTCGAGTGGTACCGGCGGCTGGACACCTGGGCCCTCGACGAGGGCAGCGACGGCCCGCCGCAGCAGGCGCGCAGCGAGCCGCTGGCGGTGCTCACAGTCGCCATGACCGACGGGCTCGCGCTGCAGGCCATCGCCGACCCGGAGCTGGACCTCACGCCGGCGTTCGAC
>CAIXSE010000305.1 GCA_903921965.1 uncultured Thermoleophilia bacterium
GACCTCGTCGATGCCGGCCGCGCGCATCGCCTCGAGGCCGTAGAACAGCACCGGCTTGTTGGCCACCGGCACGAGCTGCTTCGCCGAGGTGTGGGTGATGGGGCGCAGGCGCGTGCCGGCGCCGCCGCTGAGGATGAGGCCTTTCACGGGGGTGGTGCCGCCGGCCTCAGATGGTCTCGTCGCCGGTGAGCTCGGCGTCGGTCTCGGTGGAGAGCAGGTCGAGCACGCGATGCTCATCCACGGCCTTGCCGACGAAGATCACGTTGGGGCCCGCGTAGAGCGTGACCCGGGCGCCGACGGGCAGCGCCAGCCCGGCGCCGTCTTTCACGATGCCCGTCAGCGTGGAGTGCTCGACGTCGCGCTCGACCTCGCAGCCGTCGATCGCGAACGGCTGCGCGTCGTCGAGCTGCAGGCGCGGTTCTCTGTCGGCCCCGATCTTCACGGGCGTGAGTATAGCAGCGAGGTCACGTCGCGAAGCTCAGGTACGGTCGCCAGCTCTCGTGGATTTGGTCCACGTGCATGGAGACGAAGTCGCCGGGCTCCGGCGGCCGCGGCTTGCGCGCCAGGCGCAGGCCGGCGGCGTGTGCCGGCCTGTCCCCCTTCTTGCGGTTGCACGGGGCGCACGAGGTGACGAGGTTGTCCCACGTGTCGGCACCGCCCTTGGAGCGCGGCACCACGTGGTCGACGGTGAGGTGGCGCTCGCTGCCGCAGTACTGGCAGCGGTGGCGGTCGCGGGCGAAGACGGCGCGGCGGGAGATGCGCGCGCCCGCACGCCGGCGCGGGAGGGTGACGTAGGTGTTCAGACGGATGACGGAGGGCAGCTCGTGCGAGGTGCGCTCGCTGCGGTACGTGCTGCCGGCGTGCTCGAGCACCTCGGCCTTGTCCTTGAGGAGCAGCACCAGTGCACGACGCACGCTGCAGACGTTCAGCGGCTCGTAGGTGGTGTTCAAGACAAGCACCTTCCGCATCGTGGACGATGGTAGCAGAAAGCCGCGAGCGGGCAATGCGCGCGGCTCACGCGCGGCGCGTCGGTATACTTCGGGCGTGGACCTCTTCTCCCTGAGCGACGAGCAGGTCGCGGCCGAGGCGCCGCTGGCGGCGCGCATGCGGCCGCGCACCCTCGAGGAGTTCGCCGGGCAGGAGCACATCGTCGGGCCCGGCACCGTCCTGCGTGCGGCCGTCGAGGGCGGCGAGCTGTTCAGCATGGTCTTCTTCGGGCCGCCCGGCTGCGGCAAGACGACGCTCGCGCGCCTCATCGCCGCCCAGACCGGCGCGCGCCTCGTGCAGCTCTCGGCCGTGAGCTCGGGGACGGCCGACGTCCGGGCCGCGATCCAGGGCGCGCGCGAGGCGCGCGCCCTCGGCGCGGCCCGGACCGTCCTGTTCATCGACGAGATCCACCGCTTCAACAAGGCGCAGCAGGACGCCCTGCTCCCCGCGATCGAAGACGGCATCGTCGCGCTCATCGGGGCGACCACCGAGAACCCCTACTTCGAGGTCAACTCGGCGCTTCTCTCCCGTTGCCAGCTCTACCGCTTCGAGCCGCTCCCGGCGGAGACGGTGGAGCGGGTGGTGCAGGCCGCGCTGGACGACGAGGAGCGCGGCCTCGGCGGCAGGGGCGTGACGCTCGGCCCCGGCGGCTCCGCCTTCCTGGCCGAGGTCTCCCGCGGCGACGCGCGCGTCGCGCTCAACGCGCTCGAGACCGCCTGGCGCTCGCGTGCGGCCGGCGCGCCGGGGGCGCCCGTCACCCTCACCGTCGACGACCTCCGCGACGCCGCCCAGAAGAGCCCGGTCTCCTACGACCGCGACGACGCCCACTACGACACCATCTCGGCGTTCATCAAGAGCATGCGCGGCAGCGACCCCGACGCGGCCGTGTACTACCTCGCCTCGATGATCGCCGGCGGCGAGGACCCGCGCTTCATCGCGCGGCGCATGATCGTGTTCGCCAGCGAAGACGTCGGCAACGCCGACCCGCGCGCGCTCGAAGTGGCCGTCGCGGCCTCCCGCGCGGTCGAGTGGGTCGGTCTGCCGGAGTGCCGCATCAACCTGAGCCAGGCGGCCACGTACCTCGCCATCGCGCCCAAGAGCAACGCGGCGTACAAGGCCATCGACGCCGCGCTCGACGACGTACGGCGGCAGGGCAACCTCGCGCCGCCGCCGCACCTGCGCAGCGCCAACTACCGGGGGGCGAAGCAGCTCGGCCACGGCGAGGGCTACGAGTACCCGCACGCGCACGGCGGCTGGGTCGCGCGGCAGTATCTTCCGGACGAGCTCTCAGGCCGCCGCTACTACGTGCCGATACGCGGGGTCGAGCGGAGGATGGCCGACCACCTCGAAGAAGAGAGACGGCGGGCCGCCGGCCCGTCTGGGCCCGCCGGGACCGGAGCTGCGGATGAGTAGTCTGGCAATCACGATCGTGCTGTTCGTCGTCATCGCCCTCGTCGCGCTGGCGGTGGTCTGGTGGTACGCCAGCAAGGTGAAGCGCGAGCTGGACGACTCGGCGGCGATCGTCGCCGGGGCGCGCGGCGTCATCGACCTGCGCCCCGACAGCGTGGCGCAGCTCCGCGCGCTCAGCTCCGAGCCCATCCTCATGAAGCAGAGCGAGGAGGGCGTGCGCGTGCAGATCGACCAGCGGCCCATGATGCCGCTGCGCGCGTTCCTCGGCAAAGACGTCGCCGGGGCGCTCCAGGAGGCCGCCGGCGAAGTGTCCGAACGCTACGGCGTGAAGTGGGTCGTGCTCGTCGACTCCAGCGACCCGGAGCGCGTGCGCATCCAGCGCCTGGCGTGAGCACTTCGTCCCGGCAGGGACGCGGTGTATACAGGACTGTACACTGGTAAAGGGAACGGTCCTTTCTTCCGAAGAACAGACCACCGGACCCGCGTTCCTGCGCGGCCGGTCCGTCGCTGGCTACCGCCCTAGGAGGCTGTGATGAAGGGGTTCTTCAAGGTCCTGCTGGGACTTGGGATCGGGGCGGTCATCGGCGTCCTGTTCGCCCCCAAGAGCGGCAAGGAGCTGCGCAAGCAGCTCGTCGGGACGGCGACGCGCAAGACGCTCCCCCCTCCGCCTCCGCTGCACGAGACGGCCCGTGACTGGGTGCCGCCGGTGGCCGAGCCCGAGCCGGTCTTCGAGCCCGAGCCGGTCTTCGAGCCCGAGCCGGTCTTCGAGCCCGAGCCGGATGAGGAGGTCGTGGCGTTCGAGGTGGCGGCGGTCGTGGAGACCGAGCTCGCCTGGGAGCCCGAGCCGGTCTTCGAGCCTGCCGAGGCCGAGGCGGTCATCGAGGAGACCGTGATCCGCGAAGATCGCGTCATCACCGACGAAGGCGTGGTCGAGGACATCGTCACCATCGAGGAACGCGTGATCACCTCCGAGGGTGACGTGCTCGAGGAGACGGTGCTGCAGGAGGAGACCACCGTCATCGAAGAGCTCGTCGTCGAGGAAGAGCCGGTCGTCGTCGAGCAGCCTGTCGAGCCCGTCGTGGCGGAAGAGCCCGAGGACGTGGACGACCTGCGCGCGCGCATCGAAGCCACGCGCGCCGAGATCGAGACGTCGCTGGCCGAGCCGTTCGGTGGCGCCACGCTCACCGAGGACATCGGCGAGGCCGCTCCCGCCGCCGACGCCCTGATAGCGGAGGCGCTCGGGGGCGGGTCGTACGTGGTCGAAGAGACGGTCGTCCGCGAGACCGTGCTCGAGGATGACGGCGGCCTGCCCGTCGTCGAGGAGACGGTCGTCGAAGAGACCGTCGCCGCCGGGGTGTCCGCAGACGAGGTGGTCGTGGAGGACGTGGTCGTCCGCGAGACCGTCCTCGAGGAGCAGGAGACGCCGCCCCCGGTTGCCGCCGAGGAGCACGAGCCGGTCCTCGTCTGGCCGGATGCCGGCGACGATGCCGCTCCGGTCCAGGAGGCACCGGAGTCGTCCGGTCAGGCGGTCGAGACGGAGATCCTCGACGAGCAGCCCGAGGCGCCGCGCGCGTGGGACATGTGGCGCGATGAGGAGGAGAACGAGCAGCCCGCAGGCGAGGAGGCGCAGGTGGCGACCGGCGAGCCCGCCGCCGCTGAGGCCGCCGACGTGGCCTACGATGTGTTCGCGGGGCCCGCTCTGCCGGCGCCCGAGGCGGAGCCCGAGTCCGTCGCTGCGGTGGCCGAGCAGCCGGCCGCGTTCGCGCCGCCCGAGGCCCCGGCCGCGTGGACGCCTGGACCGGTCGCCGAGCCCGAGCCGGCCGCGTGGACGCCTGGACCGGTCGCCGAGCCCGAGCCGGCCGCGTGGACGCCTGGACCGGTCGCCGAGCCCGAGCCGGCCGCGTGGACGCCTGGACCGGTCGCCGAGGCGGCTCCGGAGCCGCCGGCGCTCGAGGAGACGGTGATCGAGGCGGCCGCTGCGGCGCCGCCGCCCGAGGCGCCGGTCGCCGAGACCCTCGCCGAGGCCGAAGCGCCCGCCGCGGAGACGCCTGTCGCCGAGGAGCGGGCCGTGTGGGCGGCAGAGCCGCCGGCGATGGCCAGGCCGGTGTGGGGGGACACGACGCCGGCCGCGCCTGCGTGGGGCGACGTCCCGGCCGCGGCCGCCGAGCCCGAGCCCGAACCCGCCGTCGTGGAGCCCGCGGTCGTGGAGCCCGCTGTCGCCCGGCCCCTCGCCGCGGCACCTCTTGCGGCGGCGCCGGAGCCCGAACCGCCGGAGCCCGCCGTCGTGGCGTCCGAGCCGGAGCCCGCGGTCGTGGAGCCCGCTGTCGCCCGGCCCCTCGCCGCGGCACCTCTTGCGGCGGCGCCGGAGCCCGAACCGCCGGAGCCGACCGGGCCCAGGGACACCGGCGCCATCGACCAGGCCGAGATGCGGCGCCGCATCGAGGAGACCCGTGCGCGCCTGAAGGCCAAGGCCTTCGACGCCATGATGAGCGGAGAGGCCGCGCTGCTGGGCCGTGACGGTGATTCCTCGGTGCCGCGTCACGACGACATCAAGCTGGACGGCGACGTGGAGAGCACCATCGACGAGTCGCTGTCGCAGGAAGAGTACTGACGGCGGCGGTCTGACAGAGGGGCGACGAGGGGGGCCGGCGCCGTGAGGCGCCGGCCCCCTCGTCGTCCCGGCTGTCGCCGCCCGCCCGTCACCTTCTGGCGGCCCGGCCCGGGTGTGGCCCTCCGGGCACGCCGCCGGCCGGTCCGCCCGAGCTCGGCCGCGTTGCCGGTGCTCAGCCTCCCCGCCCGTACAGGGCCTCCCCGGCCGGACTCAGCCGGCCCTGCCGCCTCCGGCGCTCCGAGGGCGGCGGCTGCGCGGGCGGCCGGCCGCCGGGCGCCTGCGGCGCGGCGGCCGCGGCTCGCTGGTGAGCTGGGCCGCCCACTCTTCGTCGCTCATGCGGTCGGGGCCGCGCCGGTCGATTGCCGGCCAGCTGAGGGCGCCCGGCGCCAGCCCGCGCTCGTGGAGCGCGTGGGCCAGCACGCCGGCCGTGGACACGAACAGCAGCAGCACCAGCACGGTCCCCGCGGGGATGGTGCGGTTCTCCAGCAACAGGAAGAAGTACCACCACACGTTCACGCCCAGCCCGAGCAGCGTCGCGTAGTAGATGAGCACGATGGGGATCGTGACGAGCCCCAGGTATGCGGGCAGGATCGAGCGCATCCACCCTCCCGGCCGGGTGAGAGGCCAGAGCACGGCCGCCGGCAGCACGAAGAGCACCGCGTAGGGGTCCACGAGCAGGGTGATGACGGCGATCAGCACCAGGATGGCGTGCGCCACGAAGATGATGGCCCGCGGGTCGGTGTGGACGCGGCGGCGCAACCTCCGTTCCACCGCGACCGCGTAGCCGTACGCGAGCACGAGGAGCGCGACGAGGATCGCGACGCGCAGGTAGCGCGGGTTCATGGCGAGGTGGGAGTCGGGCGGGATGACGGCCCCGGGGCTCCTGGGCAGCTGGCCGACGAGGTTGGCGAGGTAGACGATCGCGAGCAGCACGAGCCAGGGGGCGTAGTGCAGGCCCGCGCGGAGCCACGCCGGCTGCAGCTCGACGCGGGCGCGGCGGCAGCGGGCGAACAGGTCGAAGGTGACGGCCAGCAGCGGGAGGAGCCCGGCGGCCAGCATGAGTGCGAGCGAGCCGCCGGGCAGGGTGCGCGTGTGCGTGAGCGAGATGGTGCCGCCGCTGCGCGCCCCGGGCGCCGGGGCCTGGTCGATGGCCATGAGCATCCCCTGTGCCACGGTGCCCATCTTGGTGAGCGTCTCGGTCGACACGTTCGCGAGCGTGTCCTGCTGGGGCGGGACGTGCTCGCCGGCGGCGGAGATGGTGATGGCCGGCGCCCCTGCGGC
>CAIXSE010000306.1 GCA_903921965.1 uncultured Thermoleophilia bacterium
ACGACGCCCTTGCCCATGAAGGTGGTGATCACGTGCAGGCCGGTCTGGCGGCAGAAGTCGCGCAGCGCCTGCGAGGCGCCCTGGCGGACCACGCCGTTGCCGGCGAGGAGGACGGGCCGCGCCGCCTGCCGCAGCAGGTCGGCGGCGCGGTGCAGCGCGACAGCGTCTGGCTCGATGACCGGGACCGGGTTGGGCGGCAGCGGGTGCCCGATCACCTGCGCGCCCATCACGTCCTGGGGAAGCTCGAGGTGCGTGGCGCCCGGCTTCTCGGCCGCCGCCACGCTGAAGGCCTTGCGCACCGCCTCGCCGATCATACGCGGGTCGTGGAGGCGCGCGTTCCACTTTGTCATGGGCTCGAGCATGTCGACGGTGTCGATGAACTGGTGGGTCTCCTTGTGCATGCTCGAGAGGGCGATCTGGCCGGTCAGCGCCACCAGGGGGGCCTTGTCCAGGAACGCGTCGCCGACGCCGGTGGCCAGGTTGGTGGCACCGGGGCCGAGGGTCGCGAGGCACACGCCCGGCCGCCCGGTGAGGCGCCCGTAGGCGTCGGCCATGAAGGCGGCGCTCTGCTCGTGGCGCACGGGGACGAACGTGATGGAGGGCGAGCGGTCGAGCGCCTCGCTGAGGTCGAGCGTCTCCTCGCCGGGGATACCGAACACGTACTCCACGGCCTCCCGCTCGAGGCACTCGACGAAGAGGTCCGCGGCGCCGCGAGGTTCGTCCGCGGCCGGTCCGCGGGGACCCTCCGGCTGTCGGCTGTCGGCGTCGCTCATGGTGGCCTCAGGTTCGACTCTACCAGAGGGTTCCCTCGCGGAGCGGCGCGGTGCCGCGGTGTGCGGGGTTCGGGCCGCCGCGGGGGCGCCGGAGGCGCTCAGGCCGGCGCAGCGCGGCGTCGGCGAGGCGGGCGCGGCGCCTTGGCTTCGGCGTCGCTGGCGAACGCGTCGAGGGCCAGGTACCCGGGCCACGGCACGGCCGGCAGGAAGCCGGCCGCGAGGCCGATCATGGCGGCGTTGTCGGTGCAGAGCCGCAGCGGCGGGAGCGAGACGGTGAGCCCGCGCGCCTCGCCGCGCTCCGCGAGCGCGCGGCGCAGGCCCGAGTTGGCGGCGACGCCGCCGGCGACGGCGACGGAGCGCAGGCCCTCGGCCTCGGCGCAGGCCAGCGTCTTGTCGACGAGCTGGTTGACGATGGCCGCCTGGTACGAGGCCGCGATGTCGGCGCGGTGCGCCGCAACCTCGGCCTCGCCGCGGCCTTTGAGGTCGTACAGCAGCGCCGTCTTGAGGCCGCTGAAGCTGAAGTCGCGGCCGCGCGGCACCGCCCGCGGGAAGGCCGCGAACGAAGCGTCACCGGCCGCGGCGAGCTGGTCCAGCTCCTTGCCGCCGGGGTACCCCAGGCCGAGCAGGCGGGCGCCCTTGTCGAAGGCCTCGCCGGCGGCGTCGTCCATCGTGCGCGCGGCGACGCGGTACTCCACGCCGCGCTCCACGACGGCGAGCAGGGTGTGACCGCCGCTGGCCACGAGGCAGACGAACGGGGCCTCCACGCCGAGGGCGTAGTTGGCGGCGATGTGGCCCTGGAGGTGGTTGACCGGGGTGAGCGGGAGGCGGCGGCGGTAGGCGATCGCCTTGGCCGCCGCCAGCCCCACCAGCAGGGCGCCGATGAGGCCGGGGCCCTGCGTCGAGGCGACCCCGGCCAGGTCGTCCCACCCGACGCCGGCCTCGGCGAGCGCCTCGGCGACCACCTCGTTGACGAGCTCCGTGTGGCGGCGCGACGCGACCTCCGGCACCACGCCGCCGAACTGCGCGTGCAGCTCGTTCTGCGACGACACGACCGACGACAGGATCTCGCGCCCGTCCACCACGGCGGCGCTGGTGTCGTCGCAGGACGTCTCGATGCAGAGCAGGGGGCCGGC
>CAIXSE010000307.1 GCA_903921965.1 uncultured Thermoleophilia bacterium
ACGACGTCGTCGGCCGTCACCTCGCGGCCCATGAGCCGCCGTGCGCCGCGCGCGCACGCCGCGGCGCACGCTCCGCAGGCCGCGCAGAGGCGACGGTCCGTGACGGGGCGCGCGGCGTCCATCGCGATCGCGCCGCGCGCGCATGCCTCCGCACACCGGCCGCAGCCTGCGCAGAGGTTCGCGAACCAGGCGATCTCGGGTACCGCCCGCTGCGACTCCGGATTGGAGCACCAGGCGCAGCGCAGCGGGCAGCCCTTGAGGAAGACGACGGTGCGGATGCCGGGGCCGTCGTGCAGCGAGAAGCGCTGCACGTCGAAGACCCGGCCCCGCACCGCGGGCTGCTCCGAGCCGGCCGGCCCCGGCTCACTCACGATCGTCATCCTTGGGGGTGACCGCGCATCCCGGCCCGGTCAGAGCACCGTGTTCGACGTGCGCGAGATGATGTCGTTCTGGATGTCCTCGTGCAGCTCCACGAAGAAGGCGCTGTAGCCGGCGACGCGGATCAGCAGCGAGCGGTACTCGTCGGGCGCGGCCTGCGCGCAGCGCAGCGTCTTCTCGTCGACCACGTTGAACTGCACGTGGTAGATGGGCAGGTCGAGGAACGCGCGCAGGTAGGCGGCGAGGCGCTGCAGACCCTCCTCGCCGGCCACGACCCGCGGCTCGAACTTGACGTTGAGCAGCGTGCCGCCGTCGAGGTCCTCGTGCTGGAACTTGCCGACCGAGCGCAGCACGGCCGTCGGCCCGAGCCTGTCCGTCCCCTGGTTGGGTGAGACGCCGTCCGCCAGGGGCCGGCCGGCCCTGCGGCCGCTCGGGAGCGCCGCGACCGTCATGCCCTGCGGGACGTTCGAGGAGACCGGGTACCACGACGGCATCATCCGGCCGCCGGTCAGCGTCGTGTACCTGTCGTGCTCGCTGACCACGTAGTGGGCGAAGTGGCGCACGTACTGGTCGACGGAGTCGTCGTCGTTGCCGTACTTGGGCGCCGCCACGCAGAGGTCGTGGATCTCGTCGTGGCCCTCGAAGTCGGCACGCAGGGCCGTGCGCAACTCGTCCATCGTGATGCGCTTCTCGTCGTAGACGAGCTTCTTCACGGCGGCCAGCGAGTTGACGCCGTCCGCGACGCCGATGCCGAGCGTGCCGGGGCCGCGCGAGTAGCGGGCGCCGCCGCGCAGCAGGTCGGCGCCCTTGTCGATGCAGTCGAGCATCAGCGACGAGGCCAGCGCGCACGGCAGCAGGTCGCGGTGGAGGGCCTCGGTGATGTGTCCCTGGACGGCGATGTGGCGCAGCTCGTTGCCGAGCTGCGCCATCACGGCTGCCTCGAACTCCTCGAAGGTCTCGAAATCGTTGGGGTCGCCGGTCTCGAGGCCGAGCGTGCGGCCGCTCAGCAGGTGCTCGCCGTTGAAGAGCGCGAACTCGACGGCCGAGCCGAAGTTGTAGTGCCCGTAGTCGCTCCACTGGTGGAGCTTGCCGGGCATGTTGGGCTCGACGCAGCCGACGAGGCACCAGTCGCGAGCGTCCTCCGTGGTCGCGCCCTTGCGCATCAGCGCCTTGATGCCGACCTCGTCGTTGTGCACGGCCGGGAACCCGGTGCCGAGGCGCGCGAGCTCGGCGACCTCGAGCAGGAACTCCTCGGGGCAGTTGCGGTGCAGGCGCACGGCCAGCGAGGGCGAGTTGAAGCGCACGTCCATCGTCGCCTGCAGCATCATGTAGCTCACGGCGTTGGTGGCGTCCTCGCCGTCGGCCTTGATGCCGCCGGCGGTGACGTTGAAGAAACCCTGGTAGCCGGCGAAGTACTGGCAGCAGTTGGCGTTGAGCAGCCAGCACTGCTCGGCGAACTTCACCCACAGGCACTCGAGCAGCTCCTGCGCGCCGTCGTGTGTGAGCGCGCCGCTCGCGAGGTCGGCCTCGTAGTAGGGGAAGAGGTACTGGTCCATGCGGTTGGGCGAGTAGGACGGCGCGTTGAGCTCCATCATCAGGCTGAACTGGGCGAACCAGATGAGCTGCAGCGCCTCGTGGAAGCTCCGCGGCGGCTCGGTGGCGATCCAGTCGCACACGTCCGCGACGCGCTCGAGCTCGGCGGCGCGCTCCGGGGACGACGCCTTCGCAAGCTCGCGCGCCGCCTCGGCGTGCCGGCGCGCGAGGACCTCCATGGCCTCGGTGCTGATGACGACGGCCTGCAGGAAGTAGGCCTTCTCCTCGTCGGCGGGGTCGGCGGGGTCGAGCGCCGCCAGACGCTCCTCCGCCCAGCGGCGCACGCCGCCCCAGCCCTTCGGCAGCAGGATCTCGCCGTAGCCGGGGGCGATCTCGCCCGGGCCGGACTCGGTCTTGATCTCGACGTCGATCACGCCGGTCTCGTAGCCGAAGGCCCGCGTGTCGGCGGGGACGCGCCTGAGCCAGTGCTCGATGACCGTCTTGCCCTTCCAGTAGGGGTAGACCTTCTCGCGGAAGAGCGCCTTCTGCTGCTCGTCCACGGTGTACGGGTCCTGCGGGCGGGTGCTGAGCGTGTCGAGCTCCTTGTCGAACCAGTAGTTCGACATCTCGGGCCCGAGGATGCCGGTGCGCGGCTTGCGGCCGGCGTTGCCGATGATGAGCTCGTCGTCCTGGATGAGGATGGTCTTGGTCTCGCAGGTGCGCCTGAGGCCTTTGGCCCGACGGACGACGACCGGCTCGCCCTCGGTCTCCCGGAAGACCTCGGTGTAGGCGAGGGCGCGCTCGATGCAGATCGAGGGCCTGTGCGTGAAGTACTGCTTGCGCAGGCGGGCGATGCGGGGGTTGATCTCGGCTTCCCACGCAGCGCATGGCAGCGGGACGACGTTGTCCTGAAGCTCCTCGAGTTCGGTGGCCATCAGGCCCTCCTCATCCAGACGATCGCGTGATGGCCCAATCCGCGGCCACGGGAGTCCGACCACAACTCACCCAACCGGGTGAGTTTCACTCATAGTACCTGCCCGGGGTGGCCTGTCAACGCCGCGCCGCGGGCGGGGCGGGTCGCTTCGCCGGACGCCCGGGGAACGTCGCTTTCGAGCCACGGACCCTGAGCGACCCGACGGCGCGCAGCTCTGCCTTCTGCGTCTCCCACAGCTCGACGTACTCGGGGAGCGGCTCGATGGCGTCCACGTCGTGGCACTCCCGGAACGGCACGCCGGCGGGGCCTCCTGCGCCTTGATGGCCTCGTCGTACTTCGGCACGATGCGCTTCGGCAGGTCGTCGGCGTCGGCGAGCGACACGCCGGCCGCGGCGAGGGCGACGTCGATCAGCGTCCGCGACCCCATGCCGGTGTGGCAACCGGTCCTGATCATCCGGGCGCCGCGGGGGCCGTAGACCGACGAGGCGCCGCAGACGGTGCCGGCGATGGCCCCGGCGGCGGTCTCCCAGCAGGTCGTCCCGGTCACCGGACCGGCCTGCGGTCCCGTGCAGATATCCGGGATGGGCGGGCGGCCGGGGGCTCTGAACGCGGCCGGCATCATGCCCGTCGCGCACGGCGGCCGCCTGCTTGTCGTCGCGCCGGTGAAGAGGCTCCGCGGGTGCCGGCTCCAGTCGCCGGGGTCGCGGAGGGCCGACCCCGGCAGCACCTCGGCGATGCCGACGGCGGCTGACGCCCTCCGCGTCCGGCTGGTTGACTCCCCGGTTGGGTGAGTATGCTGACCCTGGACCATCGGCGGCGCAAGGCAAGGGCCGGGAAGTCCTCCGGGCGAACGCCCGGCCACGCCGGGCTGTTTCCCCCGGCCGCCGCCTCTGGGTAAGCTGACGGCGGAAGGGTCACCCTGACGACGATCGAGGGACTCCGCGTGACGGACACCACCGCGGCCGGCGGCGCCGGCGAGACGCAGCCTGCCAGGCCGGGCTCGGGCGTGCAGAGCCGCGTCCCGCCCAAGCTGCACCCGACGGCGCAGAAGATCCTCGCCGCGGCGCTGAAGATCCTCACCGAACGCGGGTACCAGGCCATGACCCTGCAGGCCATCGCGCAGGAGGCCGACGTCAACAAGGCCGGCGTCTGGTACTACTTCGGCGGCAAGCAGCAGCTCGTGTCGGCGCTGCTCGAGGAGATCGTGATCAGCCAGTCGCGCGTCTTCGGC
>CAIXSE010000308.1 GCA_903921965.1 uncultured Thermoleophilia bacterium
CCGATGTACTTCTCGACGTACACGGCGCCGTTGCCGAACGCGGCCTCGGCCTCGGCCTGGGCCTGGCGCACCGCGGACGGGAGCTCGTCGGCGGTCTTCACGATGCGGATGCCCTTGCCGCCGCCGCCCGCCGACGCCTTGACCATGACGGGCAGGCCGATGCGACGCGCGACCTCCTCGGCCTCGGCGGCGTCCTCGATGATGCCCTCCGAACCGGGGGTGACGGGCACCCCGGCGGCGGTCATCGTGGCCCGCGCCTGGGCCTTGTCGCCCATGAGGTCGATGGACTCCGGCGAGGGGCCGATGAACTTGATGCCGTGCTCGCGGCAGAGCGCCGAGAACGCGGAGCGCTCGGCCAGGAACCCGTACCCCGGGTGGATGGCCTGCGCCCCCGTCTGCAGCGCGGCCTGAACGAGCGCCGGCATGACGAGGTAGCTCTGCGACGCCGCGGCCGGGCCGATGCACACCGACTCGTCCGCGTAGCGCACGTGCAGGCACTCCGCGTCGGCCTCAGAGTAGACGGCGACGGTGCGCACGCCGAGCTCGTTGCAGGCGCGGATGACCCGGATGGCGATCTCGCCACGGTTGGCGATGAGGACCTTGTCGAACATGAGTCCCGGGAGTATAGCAGCGCGACAGAGCCGCCGCGGCCGCCGCGGGCGGCGGCTGAGTTGTCAACTGGCGGGGCTCACGGGCCGATAGGCTACACTAAGTCGAGGAACTGCCGGGAGGTCCCTCGTGGTCGTAGCGCAGCAGAAGCGGGCGATGGTCGTCATCGACGACGACGACCAGCTGCGCGATGAGCTCGTCAAGCACTTCGAGGGTACGTACGAGGTCAGCGGCGGCACCGGCGACGAGAACACGCTCCGCCAGCTGCGCGCGGTGCGCCCCGAGGTCGTGCTGCTCGACCTCGACATCACCGGTCGCGACGCGTTCGAGCTGCTCCGGGCCATCACGTCCGACGCCAAGCTCCACGCGGCGCCGGTGGTCGCGCTGAGCTCGCACGGCGACTTCTCGACCTTCGAACGCGCCCACCGGCTCGGCGCCTCCGAGTTCGTCACGAAGCCCTTCTCCCCCGACGACCTCGCCGCCAAGGTCGACGCCGTCGTGAGCGGCCGCAAGCTGCGCTCCGCAGGGCGCCTCAAGCTCGGCGCCATGCTCGTCGCGAGCGGGCTCATCACGCAGCGGCAGCTCGACGCCGCCCTGGAACGGCAGCACAGCGACGGCGGGCGGCTCGGCGAGCTGCTCGTCAGCGAGGGCCTCCTCTCGGAGCAGGACATCGTGAACGCCGTGGCCGGGCAGATGCGCCTCGGCGTGATCGACCTGGGACGCTCCGCCCCCCAGACCAACGCGCTCGGCCTGCTCCCGCGCGACTTCATCATCCGGCACCGCGTCATCCCGCTCAGCCTCGACGAGCAGGGCGCGCTCACGCTGGCGATGACGAACCCGCTGGACGTCATCACCATCGACGAGGTCGGCATGCGCACCAAGCGGCGCATCGTCCCGGTCATCTGCACGGAGAGTGGCTTCGACGAGGCCGTCGGGGTGTACTTCAGCGCGCGCGGCAAGCTCAAGGACGCGCGTGTCGAAGAGGCAGGCGAAGAACAGCCGACCTTCGATGACATCGACGCGAGCGCCATCGAGATCGTCGACAGCCTCCTCACCGACGCGGTCACCATGTCGGCGTCCGACATCCACCTCGAGCCACAGGAAGAGACGCTCCACGTGCGCTGCCGCGTCGACGGCGTGCTGCACGACCTGCGCGAGTTCCCCCTCGACATGCAGGCGGGCATCATCAGCCGCCTGAAGATCATGGCCAACCTCAACATCGCCGAACGGCGTCTTCCGCAGGACGGCCGCACCAGCTTCGAGCTCTCGAGCGGCGAGCAGGTCGACCTTCGGCTCGCCACGATCCCCAGCCTGTACGGCGAGAACATCACCATCCGCATCCTCGAGGTCAGCGCGCTGCCGCCGACCCTCGCCCAGCTCGGCGTCGCCGGCGACAACCTGGCGCGTTTCCAGCGCGCCATCAAGATCCCCGAGGGCGGCATCTGCATCGTCGGTCCGACCGGCTCGGGCAAGTCCACGACGCTGTACACCACGCTCGAGCTCATCAAGTCGCCCGAGCGCAAGATCTACACCGTCGAAGACCCGGTCGAGCGCAAGATCGACGGCG
>CAIXSE010000309.1 GCA_903921965.1 uncultured Thermoleophilia bacterium
CGCCGCGGCGGCGGCCTCGAACACGAGCGTAGCCAGGAACACGGACACCACGGTGTTGGCCGCGTTGAAGACGACGACCACGCGGGACTCCTCGCGCCAGGCGCCCCACAACCCGAGCACGAGAGCGACGGCCACGGCGGGGATGCGACCCGTGTACATGATCGCCAGCAGGAGCGGGAGGTTGCCCGCCGCGAGCGTCACGCGGTCGGACACCTCGACCGACATCTCGTCGGCGATCACCGCGAGGACCGCGAAGATCACCGCGTCGCGCAGCACCGTGGTGGTGACGGCGACGGGTCCCGGGTCGAACGTGGCGTAGACCGCCGCCACCACGCCCGCCGCTGCCAGGGCGACCGCGAACGCGCGGAAATTTCGCTCAGCTACCGACACCACACCTCACCCGGATCCTCAGTGTGGCGTCTATCGGCAGCACCCGAGAAGCGCTTGAGCGGCTTGAGCGCTAGTGGATCTTGCTGCTGCCGCCGCCGGCGACCAGCGCGAGAAGGAGAGAGGCGAGAGTGCGTTCGATCTTCTTGCTCATGATGACCCCTTCCTCTCGTCAGTGAAGCTTGGCGTAGCCGGGAGCGATGTGGAGCTTCGCGTACTCGCGAGCGATATGGAGCTTGGCGTAGTCAACGAACATGTTGATCCTCCTAAAGGTCCGGCGACGACTGCCGATACATTGTGGTTGACGACTGCCTGAGCACTCTTGCAGCCCGCCCCCCAGAAGCCCATCCCCGGCGCCTTGGACATCCGGCGCAAATCGCCGACCAAAGAATTGCCAGAATGGACAACGCATTTGGTTGCGCTCCCGGCGACCCGCCCACAGGCTTGCCAGCGCCCCTCGCCTGCGCGCGCAGGAGGGTGATGCACGGCATCGCACGGCCGCGCGCGAAGGAGTCGGTGAGCGGCCCAGCGAATGCGTCCGGGTCACCCCGGTGACCCGATCCCAGGAGGAACCATCGAGGCGAACAGCCTGAGGAGAGCCGAGAGGCGCGTCACAGCCCGTCGCGCCTCGCTGGCCCGCAACGGGAACTTCATGCTGTTGTGGGCGGGTCAGTTCGTCTCGCAGCTCGGCGACCGGCTGGCGATGGTCGCGCTCCCGTGGCTGGTGTACCGGGCCACGGGCTCGGCGCTGAGCACCGGCATCGCCTTCGCGCTCTACACGCTGCCGTACGTGCTGTTCGGGGCCGTGGCCGGTGTGCTGATCGACCGGCTCGACAAGCGGCACGTGATGATCGCCTCGGACATCGCCAGGATGGCGCTGGTCATGCTCGTGCCGATGGCCGCGGAGCGCTCTCTCGCCGCCGTCTACGTCCTGAGCTTCCTGATCGCGTCCGCCGGCGTGTTCTTCGACCCCTGCAAGCTCGCCATCCTGCCCGACCTGGTGCCCCAGGAGAAGCTGATGCGAGCCAACTCCTTCCTGGCGACCGGCGAGAACCTCACGGAGATCGTCGGGTACACGCTCGCCGGGTTCACGCTCGCCGCCATATCGACCACCAACGCGTTCCGCGTCGACGCGGCGACCTTCGCGATCTCAGCCGCCTCGCTTGCGCTCATCCGCTATCACGCCCCCGTCCGGGAGGCCGCCGAGGCGGCCGCGGCGTCGTTCTGGCGCGAGTTGCGCGAAGGCTTCTCCTTCCTCGCGCACCACCGCGGCCTGCTCGTGAACACGCTGATGGTGGTGGGCTGCGTGGCCGGACTCGGGGCTTCCTACCCGCTCGCCTTCCTCCTGGCGGTACGGGTGTTCGACGCCGGCACCGCCGCGTTCGGCGTGTTCGAAGGCGTCATCGGCGCCGGCTACCTCATCGGGTCGCTCGCGCTGGCGGCCCTGGCCACACGCGTCCCCCAGGGGCGCGCCATGGTCGCCGGACTCGTCATCATGGGGGCGAGCCTCTCCCTGGTCGCCGCGGCCGGCGGCGTGTGGGTCGCGTGCGTCCCCTTCGCCGTGCTGGGCGTGGCCAATGCCGCGGCGCTCATCGCCATCGACACCTACCTGCAGAGCGCCGTCCCCGAGCAGCTGCGCGGACGCGTGTTCGGCACGCGGTTCACGCTGACCCAGGGCGTCTACGCGCTGGCGGTGCTGGCCGGCGGGGCACTCGCCACGGTCGTGGACGTGCAGGTCCTCTTCATCGCCTGCGGCCTGCTGATCGCCGTACCGGCCCTCGGAGGGCTCCTGGTGCGCGAGATCCGCGACGCCTGAGCGTCCGGCCGGCAGCGGTGATAGCCTAGGGTCGCCCGCGGCGGTCGCGGGCGTGGGCGCCCGCCGGCGGCGGGCGCGACGGCCATGAGCACCTCACCACCCGCACAGACTCCCCCGCTCCCCGGCATGCCGCGCTCGGCGTGGCTGCAACTCGGCGTCGTCTGCCTGAGCGAGTTCGTGGTGTGGACGGGCTTCGGCGCCATCATGCCGTACCTGCCGATCTTCCTGAAGGAGCAGGCCCACAGCTCCCTGTTCATGATCGGCATCATCGCGGCCGCCTTCTATCTCGGCACGCTGCTCTTCTCCTCGCCGTTCGGGTGGCTGAGCGACACGATAGGCCGCAAGCCCGTCATCGTCGGCGGCATCGTCCTGTACGCCCTCGCCATGTTCCTGTTCACACGCACGGCCGACCCCTGGTGGTTCGTCCTGTTCCGCTTCATGGAGGGCGTCGGCACCGCGGCGGTGGCCCCGGCGGCGATGGCGCTGGTGGCCGACATCACCACCGAACAGACGCGCAGCAAGGCCTACGGCATCCTCACCTCGGCGCAGTTCGGCGGCCTCATCGTAGGGCCCGCGCTGGCGCCGCCGATCTACGCCATGGCCGGCGGCGGCAAGACCGGCTTCTACGCGATCTTCTACTTCGGCGCCGCCCTGGCGGCGGGCACCGCCATCCTCGTGGTCGCCCTGATCCGCGAACCCGCGGTGACGCACCGTCGCAAGGCGGAGCGCGCCGGCAAGCAGGCCGAGCGGCCGAAGTACCGCGCCATCCTCACCCCGCCGATCATAGCGTTCCTCGTGATCGGCTTCACCGCCCACCTCGCCATGGGCAGCTGGGAGGTGGTGTGGAGCATCTGGCTCGAGCACCTCGGGGCGTCGATGGCGTACATCGGTCTCACGTGGATCGCGTTCAGCGTGCCGATGCTGCTGTCGTTCGCGGGAGGCATCCTCGCCGACAAGTACAGCCGCTTCGCGCTGATGTTCGCCGGGTATTCCATCTCGGCGGTGTCGTGGATCCTGTACGGGACCACGACCAACCTCGTGGTCTTCCTGGTCGTCAACGTCGTCGAGGGCTTCGCCATCGCCTTCTCCTACCCGCCCAAGCAGGCATTCCTCATCCAGGTGAGCCCGCCGAAGTGGCTGGGCACGGTGACCGGCATAGAGGCTACGTCCATGCAGTTCGCCGGCATGATCGGCACCTTCCTGGCGCCGGTGCTGTACGGCTGGATCTCGGGGTACGTGCTGGCGCTGGGCGGCATCGTCAGCCTCGTGGGCCTCGCGGCGACGGCGCCGGTGCTGCGCCGCGAGTGGCGGCGCCTGGCGGCACAGGGCCCGGTGCCGAGCACGCACGAGCTCGAAGGCCGCGAGGGTGCCCTGCCGGTCACCGCGGCCGAGCCGCCGTCCAGCTTCGAGTGACGCTATGGCGGAGCGCCGGCTCCAGGCGACCGCCGGCCGAGCCCAGGTCGTCCGGGCCGTCGCAGGGCACCGCGGGCCCCGCCGCCTTCACCTTGCGCGCGGAGAACGGCCGGGGGGTTCGCGCCACGACAGACCTGCGAGCGTGGCGAGGATGCCGGACACGAGCGCCGGACGCGCATCGACGCCGGAGGCGGCCGCGCGCCCCGGGGTCTCATCGAGGAGAGTCTCGCCCGGCTCCCGCAGCGCGCGTGGGGAGTGGGCCGGACGCAGCGACGAGCGCGACCGTTGCGCCGTCCGAGCCGTCGTACCCCGCCACGATGGTGCACGTCCCGCGACTTCTGTCCCGCGCACGGCACCGGTCGGGGCGTCACGCGGCACTCGGCCTCGCGGCAGGACGATCCTAGTAGCGCTTCACCTCGCGGTAGAGAGTGTCGCGCTGCACCGCGGTGCGGCCGGCGGCCCGGATGAGCCGCACCATCTGGGGCACGTCGCACTCGTTGCGCACGCCGGCAGCGGCCACGACGTTCTCCTCGATCATCGTGGAGCCCATGTCGTTGGCCCCGAACGCGAGGGCGACCTGCCCCATCCTCAGGCCCTGCGTGACCCAGGAGGCCTGGATGCTGGGCACGTTGTCCAGGTAGATGCGGCTGACGGCCAGCATGCGCAGGTAGTCGATGCCGGTGGCGGGGACGTGGCCGGCCGCGAGCTCCGTGTTGCCGGCCTGGAAAGTCCACGGGATGAAGGCGGTGAAGCCGCCCGTCTCGTCCTGGAGGTCGCGGATGCGGCGCAGGTGCTCGACGCGCTCCGCGACGGTGTCGAGGGAACCGAACATCATCGTCGCCGTCGTCTTCATGCCGAGCCCGTGCGCCGTGCGCATGACGCCGAGCCAGGTGTCGGTGGGGATCTTGTGCGGGCTGATCTCCTGGCGCACACGGTCGACGAGGACCTCGGCGCCGCCGCCGGGCAGCGAGTCGAGGCCGGCGGCGCGCAGGCGCCTCAGGGTCTCCTCGACGCTGAGTCCGCTCACCTTGGCGATGTGCACGACCTCTGGGGGGGACAGTGAGTGGATGTGGATGGGATACCTGGCCTTGATGCCGCTGAAGACGCGCTCGAACCAGCAGATGTCCAGGTCGGGGTGCAGGCCCCCTTGCATCATGATCGCGGTGCCGCCGAGGGCGAGCGTCTCCTCTACCTTGCGGTGGATCTCTTCCTCGCCGAGCAGGTAGCCCTGACCGCTCCCCGGCCTCTTGTAGAACGCGCAGAAGCGGCAGCCGGAGATGCAGTAGTCGGTGTAGTTGATGTTGCGGTCGACGATGAACGTGACGTCGTCACCCGGGTGCAGGCGGCGACGGACGGCGTCGGCGCGCGCGCCGACGCTCAGCAGGTCGCCGCCTTCGAGCAGCTCGACAGCGTCCGCGTCGCCGAGGCGTCCAGGCGGGGAGACGGCAGCGCGGCCGGCCGGACCGCCGCCCGTGGCGCCGGCGGCGCTCACGCTCCGGCCTCCGGCCGCACGAGGGCGGCCGGCTCTGCACCCAGACGCAGCTCGAAACGCACGCGCGGCTCGCCGCCGGGGCCGCGCGCGGCCACGACCGGCAGGCCGTCGACCACCTCGCCGCTCGCCGCCATCGAGAACCCCAGAGCCGTGTGGAAGGCGACGGAGGCCGCATCGGCGGGAGCCGTGACGCAGCACACGACCTCACGGCCGGCGGCCCGGGCGAGCGTGCAGAAGCGGCGGTACAGGTCGCGCCCGAGGCCGACCCGGCGCCACTCGGGCGCGACTCCCGCGAAGTGCACGTACGCCTCGCCGGCGTGGTCGTGACAGAAGAAGCCGACGAGGAAGGCGACCAGGCGCTCCTCGTGCTCCACCAGGAGCGACGTGGTGCGGAAGTGCTCGAAGAACACAGGCGGGACCACGGCCGCCGGCTCGCGGCCGTCCCACCAGGACGGGAGGACGGCCATGACGCGCTCGTAATCGTCGGGGATGGGCCGGCGGAAGACGAGGGACGAGCAGGACACGCGGGGTCAGCCTCGTCCTGAGGGCGCCGGTGCGGCGGGCACGCCGCCCCGATCCCGCGTGGGGCACGGCGGGCGGAACGTCGCGGCTTCGAGGTCGGGCGCCGCCGTCAGCTCGCCGGCGGCGACGGCGCGGCCGTAGAACTCCTCGAGCCCGGCGCGGTACTCCGGCGCGAACTCGAACTTGAGCTTGTCGAAGTACTCGAGCAGGTACCGCCGGCTGAAGTCGTAGCGCTGCGCGGCCGCCGCCGCGGTCTCTTCGGGCCGGGCCGCACAACGGTCACGGGACGCCAGGAGCGCCGCCCCGACCGCCGCCGCCGGCCCCGGGTGGGCGGCGGCGAACTCGCGGCGCACGGCGCACACGGCGAAGACCATGGGCAACCCGGTGACCCGGCGCCACTCTTCTCCGAGGTCGTGGTGGAACGGGTACACCTCGGCGCGCAGCACGTACAG
>CAIXSE010000310.1 GCA_903921965.1 uncultured Thermoleophilia bacterium
CTCTTGGCCCACTGGAGGGCGTCGTGCGCGGCGCCGATGACCTGCGGCGTGGAGCGCATGGAGTAGGCGTCCTGCACCTTGGTCTTGATCTTGCCGGTGGCGAGGTCGCGCTCGGCGATGCTGGCGCGGATGGAGGCGGCGCTGCGCACCGCGCCGCTGAAGCCGCGAAGCTCGTGCAGCTTGGCGTTGTACGGCTTGAGGTTGGCGAGCAGGGCCTCGAGGCTCATGGAGGCGGCGATCTCGGCCTGCTTGAACCAGCGGTCGGCGTCGTAGCAGAGCAGGGCGCTCATGGCGGTGAGCACGTTGGAGCCGTTGATGGTGGCGAGGCCGTCGCGCGCCTCCAGGTCGGGGATGGGGATGCCGGCCTTCTCCATGGCCACACGGCTCGGCATGCGCTCGCCCTGGTAGAAGGACTCGCCCTCGCCCATCATCACGAGCGCCATCTGCGCCATGGGGGCGAGGTCGCCGCAGGCGCCCACCGAGCCCTTGCTGCTCATCACCGGGGTGACGCCCTTGTTGAGCAGCTCGACCAGCGTCTGCGTGATCGCGAGGCGGTTGCCCGAGTTGCCGTGGGCGTGGACGTTGATGCGGGCGGCCATGGCGCCGCGCACGACCTCGATGGGCGCGGGCTCGCCGATGCCGGCGGCGTGGTTGTAGACGAGGTAGCGCTGGAACTGCTTCACCTGGTCGTCGTCGAGCACGATCTCGCTGAACTCGCCGATGCCGGTGTTGGTGCCGTACATGATCTCGTGCGCCACGATCTTCTCTTCGAGCATGGCGCGGCAGAAGTCGATGCGCTCGGCGGCGGCCGGGTCGAGCTCGACCGGCTCGTTGAGCCGGGCGATGGCGACGAGCTTCTCGACGGTCAGCGACCCGCCGTCCAGGATGATGGTCACGAGTGCTCCTTCCGGTGGTTCCGAGCTGAGATGGCGTGACGGCGCAGCACGGCCGCCCCCCACGGGGCTCGACAATAGCCGAGGCCCGGGCCGATTCAAGCGGGGCCCGGGTCCGTCCCACCGACTGGACGGGAACACCGGACGGCTTGACGAGAGACGCCCACCGTCGAGAATGTGACGTCGTGTTACTGGCGAGGTCACTCGCGCCGCGCTCCGGCGACAGTGCTCGTGTCGGGCACAGGACAGCCGCCGCGCTCGCGGCGGGCCACGACGTGTCAGGAGCACAGAAGTGAAGCCTCTCCAGAACGCCTCGCGCATCGGCCACCTCAGCTTCCTCAGCGAGCAGGCCAAGCAGGACCTCTACGACGCCGCGCTCGAGATCCTCGGCGCCGTCGGCATGCGGCTCAACCACGACGGCGCCCGGATGATGTTGCTGGACGCCGGCGCGACGCAGTCGCCCGCCGGCCACATCCTCATCCCGCGCGAGCTCGTCGACCGCGCGCGGGAGACCGCGCCGACCGTCATCGACGTCTTCGACCGCGACGGCGAGCCGGCGATGGAGCTGGGCGGTTACAACAGCTACTTCGGCACCGGCTCGGACCTGATGTCCACGTACGACCTCGAGACCGGCGAGCACCGTCCGAGCACGCTCGAGGACGTGCGCCGCGCCGCCCGGCTGTGCGACGCGCTGCCCAACATCGACTTCGTGATGAGCTCGGCGCACCCCACCGACCAGGACCCGCACCTCTCGTACCTGCTCAGCTTCGTGGCCATGCTGCAGAGCACCACGAAGCCGCTGGTGATGACGGCCGAGAACGAGCGCGACCTGGCCGTCATGATCGAGATCGCGCGCTCCC
>CAIXSE010000311.1 GCA_903921965.1 uncultured Thermoleophilia bacterium
GCAGGGTCGCGTGACGTCGCTGACGACGATCGCGGCAGAAGCGGCCGACGCGGCCAGCTCGCGGAGCGGAGGCGCGCCGATCGGCGCAGCCAGGGAGGCGCGCACGAAGGCACGCTCGTCGTCGACGGTGGCCGGGGCCGGCGCGTTGCGGCGCGGACGGACGACGTCCACGAGGTTCCGCGCCGGGACGCGCAGCTCGAGCTGCTCCTTGCCGTACCCGAGCGTGCAGACCGGCGGCGAGGCCGCTTCGCCGGCCGGCCCCGGACGCTCGTCGCTCACGAGGCCGCCGCCGGGTACCGCTCGGCCGACGCCTTGAGCGCCTCGATCACCGGCATCGGCCTGCCGCTGAGGAACTGCACCATGGCGCCGCCGGCGGTGCACACGTAGTCGAAGCGGCCGCCGAGCCCGAAGCGGTTCATAGCCGCCACGCTGTCGCCGCCGCCCAGGGCGCTGAAGCCCTGCGACGACGCCATGGCCTCCCAGAGCTGCTTCGTCCCGTACTCCGTCTCCGGCTGCTCGAAGACCCCGGCCGGTCCGTTCACGAACACGGTGCCGGCCGCGGCGATCACGTGCCGGTAGCGGGTGACCGTCGCGACGCCCAGGTCGACCAGTTGTTCGTCCACCGGCAGGTTGACGACATCGATCTCCTCGCGAGCGCCGCCCCGGACGCACGCCAGGTCCACCGGCAGCACGACCTTGTCGCCGTGCTCACTGAGAATGGCCTGCGACTCGTCGACGAACCTCTCGAGCTGGCTGGCGCGGATGAACTCCATGGACGGCGCGCCGATGTCCACACCGCGCGCCGCCAGCATGACGTTGGCCACCAGCCCCGCGGTGAGCACGGTGTCCACGACGCCGTCGCGCAGGGCGGCGGCCATCATCGGGAAGGCCTCCTGGATCTTGGTGCCGCCGAGCACGAAGACGCACGGGCGGGCCGGCTCCTCGCGCAGGCGCGCGAGGTTCTCGTACTCGCGCTCGAACAGCCGGCCCATGGCGGAGGGCAGGAGCTGCTCGAAGCCGACCAGCGTGGGCTGCGAGCGGTGCGCGGCGGCGAAGGCGTCGCACACGTACAGGTCGGCGAGCGGCGCCAGCTTGCGCACCACGAGCGTCTTCGCCTGGTCCTCGGGCGAGAGGTTCAGCTTCGTCTCGAAGAGCGTGAGCTCCTCGCCGCAGAAACGCACGTTGTCGAGGAGCAGGACCTCACCGTCGCCCAGGCCGGCGACCGCGTCCCGCGCGGCCGGCCCGCACACGTCGTCGATGAAGCCGACGGGCCGGCCCACGAGGTCGCTCATGACGGCCGCGTGCGGCTCGGTGGAGGCGTAGTTGTGGTACTCGAGGTCGCCGCCCTGGTGGGCGAGCAGCACGACCTTCGCGCCGGCCTCGCTCAGCTCGCGTACCGTCGGCGCGCAGCCCTGCAGACGGGTGACGTCGCGCAGCCCGCCAGTCTCCCTGTCGAGCGGTGCGTTGATATCGACCCGGCACAGCACCGTCTTGCCGCCCCACGCGAAGTCGTCCAGGGTGTTGATGCCGTACTTCATCGCCGCGCCGCCCGCTCCGGTCTCGGCCGTCAGGCGAGCCCGAGGTACCTGTTGGTGAGCCCGACGGCCTCGAGGCGGTCGGTCTGCATCTCCAGCGCCGCACGGATGCCGTCCATCGTCTCGGGGATCACCACCGCTTCCTGCGGGATGTTGATGGCGAACATGAACTCGCGGCCGCTCTTGGCGATGGTCTCATCGAACACGGCGATGTCGTACATGTCGGCGCGCTTGTTGCCGAGGTCGCGGGCGTAGCGGAAGAGAGCCGAGTTGCTGTTGAAGCCATCGGCGATCCTGACGTTGCGGATGCGCGGGTGCGCCTCGAAGAGCTCGAGGGCCCGCTCCTTGCTGATGTCGGCCTTGGTCGTGGCGATCACGTTGATGATGTGGCCGTGGGTGGTCGGCACGTGCACGAGCAGGCCGGTGGCCTCGATGTGCGGCATGATGGTCATGAGGTCGACGGCCTGGTGGTTCGGCACGGGCTCGACCTGAGCCACGTCCACGAGCCCGCGGTGCGTGTCGCCCGGGTCCGCGACGCGGCGCACGATGGTCACGATCACGCGCTCCACGCCGACCTCGCGGTCGAGGCAGTCCACGGCGCGGATGAGGCCGGTGGTGTTGCAGCTCGTCAGCTTGAGGTAGTCCTTGCCGACGCCCTTCTCGTAGTTGGCGTAGCCGTGGAAGAAGACGTCGACGATGTCGTTCTTCTCGCCGCCCTGGAAGATCGCCTTGACGCCCTTGGCCTGGTACAGCTCCTTGTTCTTGCGGCCCACGCCGCCCGGCGTGGAGTCGAGCATGATGTCGACCTTGCCGAGCAGGTCGTCCATGGTGCCGCTCACGGGGATGCCGACGGCGTCGAAGGCGGCCTTCTGGCCCTCCTCGACGACGTACAGGTCGTACGGCATGCCGGCCTCGCACAGCGCCCGCGTGGAGAGCGTCGGGGCGACGTCGACGACGCCGACCAGCTCCATGTCCTCCTGCAGCGCCACGCCGTCGGCCAGCCGTTGACCGATCACGCCGTACCCCGCCACTCCCACCTTCGGCTTGCTCATGTCCCGCTCCTTGAAGAGTCAGCCGCGCCCCTCCGGCACGGCGGCTGGTGACTGTCTGTGTCCGGGCGCCGCAGCCGTCAGGCGGCCGGCGGCTGGTACCCGAGGTCCTTCTCGACGACGGCGATGGACTCGTCGAGCACGCTGACGATCTTGTCGATCTGCTCTTTGCTGATCACGAACGGCGGCGCGACCGCGTGCACGTGGCCGCCGCCGAGCAGGCGCACGAAGACGCCGCGCTTGAAGGCCTCGTCGCGGATCTTCGCGGCGACGCCCTGCGCCGGCGCGAACCACTCGTGCGTGTCCTTGTCCTTCACGTACTCGATGCCGGCGACCATGCCCACGCCGCGCACGTCGCCGACGATGGGGTGCTTGAGCAGGGTGCGCAGGCCGTCCTGCAAGTACGGGCCCACCTCGGCGCAGCGGTCCACGAGCTTCTCGCGGACCACGATCTCGAGGTTGGCCAGGCCGGCGGCGCAGCAGAGCGGGTGCCCCATGTAGGTGGCGCCGCTCATGAAGGCCTCGCCCGGGCCGCCCAGGAAGCCTTCGTACACGTGGTCGCGGGCGAGTACCGCGCCGAGCGGCAGGTAGCCGGACGAGAGGCCCTTGGCCAGCGTCACGAGGTCGGGGTTCGAGCCGAACTGCTCGAAGCCGAACCAGGTGCCACTGCGGCCGAAACCGGTGATGACCTCGTCGTTGATCACGAGCACGTCGTTGGCCTTGCAGATGTCGTTGACCATGGGCCAGTACTCCGGCGGCGGAGGGATGACGCCGCCGGTGCCGATCATGGTCTCGCCGAGCATGGTGCCGACGTTCTCGGGGCCGTAGAACTCGATCTCGTGCGCGACCTGCGTGGCGCACTCCATCTTGCAGTCCTCGCCGTAGGTCTTGTTCCAGGCGCACCGGTAGCAGTACGGCGCGCCGAGCTTGATGAAGCCGGGCAGCAGCGGCTCGAACTTGGCGCGGTTCACGGTGAGGCCCTGGGCGCTGGTGCTGGTCATCGTCGTGCCGTGATACGAGCGCTCACGGAACATGACCATGTACTTGGTGCCCTTGCCCTTGTTGCGCCAGTACTGCCGCGCCATCTTGACGGCGGTCTCCACGGACTCGCCGCCGCCCAGGGTGAGGAAGACCTTGTTCAGGTCGCCCGGCGCCAGCTCGGCGACCTTGGCGGCCAGCTTGATGGCGGGCTCGTTGGCGATCTGGAAGATGTGGTAGATCGCCA
>CAIXSE010000312.1 GCA_903921965.1 uncultured Thermoleophilia bacterium
CCTCGATGACGTGGTGGTCGGTGACGATGACGTCCATGCCCAGCTCGCGGGCGCGGGCGACCTCGGCACGGGCGTTGACGCCGCAGTCCACCGTGACGAGCAGCTTGACGCCCGCCGCGGCCAGTTCTTCGACGGCGGCCGCCGACACCCCGTACCCCTCGACGAAGCGGTTGGGCAGGTAGGGGCGGACGACGCCGCCCAGCTCTTCGAGCATGCTGGTGAGCAGGAACGTCGCGGTGATGCCGTCGGCGTCGTAGTCGCCGTGCACGGCGATGGGCTCGCGGGCCTTGAGGGCGCGGTCGATGCGCCGCCGCGCCTCGGGGATGCCGGGCAAGAGGTAGGGGTCGTGGACTTTCGCCTCGGGCTCGAGGAACGCCCTGGCCTCGGCCGCGCCGGTGTACCCACGGCGGACCAGGACCTGGGCCGTGACCTCGCCGATGCCGAGCTCGGAGCACAGCCGCCGCACGTCGGCGTACGCTGCCGGCGCGATGGTCCAGGAGTCTGGCTCGGTCACGTGCGCATCACCGCTCGAGTGTACCTCCCCGCGGGGACGGACACCGCCGGCCCCGAGGGACGCCGGCCGTCAGTGACGCCCGCGGAGAGCGGTCAGGAAGCGGGGGCCGGCCCGGAGGGCGCGCCGGAGGGTCCGCCGCCGGGCGTCTCACCCCGCGGGTCTGCCGCAGCCGGGCCGTCCGCGCGCGCGACGTCGTCCACGCGCGGGCCGTCCGCGGGAGCGACGGAGTCGGCGCCCCGGTCGGGCGGCACCACGGCCGTCACCGACGTGACCTCGGCCCCTGGGTCGTCGTCGTGTGAGCCGAACGGTCGCGAGGCGTCCGTGCCCTCGTCCGCCTCGCCGGCGCCGGCCTCGGCGGCTGAGGCCTGCTCCTCCGCCGGCCCGGGCGCCGCGGCCGCGGTGAGCACCGTCGCGACCTCTGCCGCCACGTCCGCCGGGCCCTCACCGGGAGGCGCCGGCGCGGTGACGTCGTCCCACCCGGCGACGGAGGAGAGCGCGACCGCGGCAGTGACCGCAGTGACGTCCGCCGCCACCGTGTCGTCCGCGGTCGCGGCCGCCGCGCCGGGCGGCGCCGGCGTGAGCACGGTCACATCGGCGACGGCGGCGCCGGCGGACGCCGGCGCCGAGCGTTCGAGGAGCGCCTGGGCATCGCGCAGGCGCTTGTACGTCGAGGCGAGCTCCTTCTCGAGCCGGCGCTGGGCGGCGACCGCGGACCCTCGCGCGGCCCACGCGCCGGCGATACCGGCGGCGAGCGCGACGGCGGCGAGCGCGACGGCGACCCAGAAGAGCGACACACCGCTCCAGCTGACGGCGAGGAAGTCGAGGTCGAGGGTCACGGTGTGATTGACCGCTCCGATGGCGACGAGCACCAGCGCGACGATGATCAGGATGGTGAGTGCGGTGCGCACGACGGACCCCTCCTCAGTGACGGCTGTCGGCAGCGAGTATAGAGCACCGGGGGTGGGCCGCGCGCCGCCGTCGCGGACGGGTCCGGGCGCCGCGGCCGTGAGGCGGGCAGCCGGGAGCGCCGGCCCGCCTCACCCGAGACTCACAGGTGCTCGACCTCCGCCCGCGCGCGCGCCTTCTCGAGCCAGCGCGACAGCGCGGCCGAGCGCCTCTGGCCGTCGAGGCCGCTCTGGATCTCGGCGCGCACCTTGCCGAAGGGCACGACCATGGCGGGCCGCACGCCGAGCAGCTTGAGCACCCAGACGCCGCCGGGACCCTTCGTAGGCGGCGTGACCTCGTTCGTGGCGAGCCGGGCCACAGCCCTGCGCAACGGGGCCGGCAGTGAGGACGGCGCCACCCACCCCATCATCCCGGCGCTGTCCTTGAGCTCCGGGTCGCTGGAGAACTGCCGCGCCACCTCCTCGAACGGGCGCCCCTGCTCGAGGCGCTTCACGGCGTTCCCGGCGATCCCCTCGTTCTTGACCACGAAGGCGCCCAGCGCCCACTGCTCGGCGGTCGTGAACAGCTTCGTGCGGTTCTTGTCGTAGAAGGCGCGCACAGCCGCGGCCGAGGCCGAGAGCTTCGGGTAGCGCGCGTTCTGCACGCCCTCGCGCACCACTCCCTGCTCCAGGCTGGTGCGGAGCTGCTCCTCCGTCATCCGCGTCTTCTGCAGCGCCGCGGCCAGCGCCTTCGCCCCGCCCAGCTGATCGCGGACGGCGGCGAGCCTGCGGTCGACCTCGGCCTGGTCGGCCGTGACCCCGAGGCGTTCGGCCTCGGCCGCCACGAGGGCGCCGTCGATCGCCGCCTTCAGCCCCGCCTTCTCAGAGTCCTCTCGGCCCACGAGCCGCGCCTCCGCACGCGCCAGGCCGACGTCGCTGCGCCGGACCTCCCGGCCGTCGACGCGTGCCACGACCGCGTCGGCGCCGAGGCTCGCCCGCGAGGACGGCGAGGAGGACGGCGAGACCGTCCCGCCGCAGCCGGCAGCCACGACGAGCGCGAGGACGACGAGCGCGAGGAGTCCGAAGGAGGCTCTGCGCGGAGAGAGGATCACAGCCGGGAGACGGGAGACACGACGCGAGGGATCGGTGCGCGCCGGCGGGCGGGCGGGCGCGCCGGGATCAGGCCGTGGCCTCTCCGCCGGGGCGGGCCGCCGCGTACGGCTCCTTGTCGACGCGCCGCTGCCCGTCGGCGAAGCGCGCCGGGAAGTAGCAGGCCATCTCGTGCGGCTCGCCGGCGTCGCCGCCGGTGCTCGTGAGCTGCGGCATGGCCGTCGTGCAGATCTCCTGGGCGCGCGGGCAGCGCGGGTGGAAGACACAGCCCTTGGGCGGGTTCGCCGGGCTGGGCACGTCGCCCTCGAGGATGATGCGCCGCCGTGCCCGCTCGGTGTGCGGGTCGGGGATCGGCACGGCCGACAGCAGGGCCTCGGTGTAGGGGTGCTGCGGGAAGTCGTACAGCAGCCGGCTGTCGGAGATCTCGACGACCTTGCCGAGGTACATCACGGCCACGCGGTCGGAGATATGCTTGACGACCGAGAGGTCGTGGGCGATGAAGACGTAGGTGAGGTCGAACTCGTCCTGCAGGTCTTCGAGCAGGTTGATGACCTGCGCGCGGATGGAGACGTCGAGGGCGCTCACCGGCTCGTCGCAGATGATGAGCTTCGGCTTGAGCGTCAGGGCGCGGGCGATGCCGATGCGCTGACGCTGGCCGCCGGAGAACTCGTGCGGGTAGCGCTCCGCGTGCTCGGCGTTGAGGCCGACCGTCTCGAGCAGCTCGAACACACGCTTCTTGCGCTCGTCGGGCGTGCCGATGTCGTGGATCTTGAGCGACTCGCCGACGATGTCGCGCACGCGCATGCGCGGGTTCAGCGACGCGTACGGGTCCTGGAAGATGATCTGCATGTCGCGGCGAAGCTTCTGCATGTCGCCGGAGCCGGCCTTCATGACGTCGATCCCCTCGAAGGTGACCGAGCCCGATGTGGCCTCGATGAGACGGAGCACGGCCCGGCCGGTGGTGGACTTGCCGCAGCCGCTCTCGCCCACCAGGCCGAGGGTCTCCCCCTTCTCGACGTCGAAGCTGACGCCGTCGACGGCGTACACGGTACCGGTCTGGCGCTTGAGCACGCCGCTCTTGATGGGGAAGTGCTTCTTGAGGTCGCGCACCTCGAGCAGGCTCACGACGCCGCCTCCTTCTCGAAGTGCGCGAGCTTCTCGCGGACGGCCCGGCGCTCTTCGACGGGGATCCAGCAGTTCACGCCGTGCTCGGGACCGACGATCTCGAGCGCCGGCCACTCGCCGCGGCACTCCGTGCGCTCGTAGGGGCAGCGCCCCGAGAACGGGCAGCCGGCGGGCAGCGCGATGAGGTCCGGCGGCTGCCCGCTGATGGGGGTGAGCCGCGCCTTCTCGGCGACGTCCAGGCGCGGCAGCGACCCCAGCAGCCCCCACGTGTAGGGGTGGTGCGGGTCGTAGTAGATCTCGTCCACGGGGCCGTACTCGACGGTGCGGCCCCCGTACATGACCATGACCTTGTCGGCGATCTCGGCCACCACGCCGAGGTCGTGGGTGATGGCGATGACGCCGCTCTCGTAGCGCTCCTGCATCTCGCGGATGACGTCGATGATCTGCGCCTGGATGGTCACGTCCAGCGCCGTCGTGGGCTCGTCGGCGATCAGGATGTCGGGGTTGCAGCTGATGGCCATGGCGATCATGGCGCGCTGGCGCATGCCGCCGGAGAACTCGAACGGGTACTGGTTGACGCGCTTCTGGGCGTCGGGGATGCCGACGCGGTCGAGCAGCTGCGCGGCCATCTCCCAGGCCTCGCCCTTGCTCTTGCCCTGGTGCAGGATGATGGCCTCGGCGATCTGCGCGCCCACCTTGACCACGGGGTTCAGGCTGGTCATGGGGTCCTGGAAGATCATCGCGATGTCGTTGCCGCGCACCTGGCGCATCTCGTCGTCGCTGATCGTGCGCAGGTCGCGGCCGCCGAGGTCGATGCGCCCGCCGACGATCTTGCCCGGCGGGTCGGGGATGAGGCGCATGATCGACAGCGCCGCGACGGTCTTGCCGGAGCCGGACTCGCCGACGATGCCGAGCGTCTCCTTGCGGTCGAGCGTGAAGCTCACGCCGTTGACCGCCTTGACCACGCCGGCGTAGGTGAAGAAGTGGGTCGAGAGGTCCTCGACGGTGAGCAGACGTTCGGCCACCACGCTACTCCTTGAGCTTGGGGTCGGTGGCGTCGCGCAGGCCGTTGCCGAACGAGATGAAGCCGAACACGGTGACCACGAGGGCGATGCTGGGGAAGGTGAGCATCCACCAGCTGCCGGCCCAGAAGTAGCTCAGGTAGTCTGAGATCATCTTGCCCCACGAGGCGTTGGGCGGCTGGATGCCGATGCCGAGGTAGCTGAGGGCGGCCTCGGTGACGATGGCGCCGCCGACGCCCATGGCGATGGCCACGTAGACCGGCGCCATCGTGTTGGGCAGGACGTGCCGGAAGATCACGCGCAGGTCGCTGGCGCCTTGCGCGCGCGCCGCCTCGACGTACTCCATCGACTTGACGCTGAGCACCGAGCCGCGGTTGAGACGCGCGTACGTGGCCCATCCGAGCACGCCGATGGCGATGAACACGTTCACGAACCCGGGGCCCAGCACCACCATGATCAGCAGCACGAACAGGATGTACGGGAACGCGAAGAAGATGTCGGCCAGGCGCATGATCACCGAGTCGACCCAGCCTCCGTAGTACCCCGAGATGGGCCCCAGGATCAGGCCGATGATGAGCGCGATCGACACGGCGATGACGCCGACGAGCATGGAGATGCGGGTGGCGACCAGCGTGCGAGACAGGACGTCGCGCCCGAGGTAGTCGGTCCCGAAGGGGTGCGACCACGTGGGGGGCGAGCCGCGGCCTTCGGGCGACAGCTGGTAGTTGACCTCGTTGGGCGGGTAGGGCGCAAGGTAGCCCTTGGGCGTGACGGCCGCGATGACCTCGACGGTCCCGACGACGAGGAAGACCGTGATGATGCCGAGGCCGACGAGGGCGAGGCGGTTGCGCTTGAGGCGGCGCCAGGTGTCGCCCCACAGCGAGAGCGGCTTGCGGGCCTTGCCGGCCTCCTCGTGCCGCAGCTCGACCTGCTCGGTGAGGGCCTCGGTGGTCGTGCGCGCGTCGATGCCCTGGATGGACGTGGTGATCTCGTTGCCGGCGTCGTCGCGGTAGCCTCTTTCGTCGCGCGGGCCGCTGCTCCAGTGGTCTGCCACGTCTCAGCCCTCGAGCCGGATGCGCGGGTCGACCCAGGCGTAGCCGAGGTCGACGAAGAGGTTGGCGAACACGTACACGATGGTGGCGAACAGCACGCCGCCGGCCACCACGGGCAGGTCGCGGGCGCCGATGGCCTGGTAGATCATGAGGCCGATGCCGGGGCGGTTGAACACCGTCTCGGTGAGGATGGCGCCGCCCATGAGGGCGCCGAGGTCGATGCCGGCGATGGTCATGACCGGGATGACGGCGTTCTTGAAGGCGTGCTTACGCACGACGCGGCTCTCGGAGAGGCCCTTGGCGCGCGCCGTGCGGATGTAGTCGGCGCGGATGACCTCGAGCATGGAGGCGCGCTGCATGTACGAGATGTAGGCGACCTCGATCATGCCCAGCGTGACGGCCGGCAGGATGAGCGTGAGGAAGCTGTTCCAGCTCGCCGGGATGACCCAGGCCACGTTGTCGCCGGCGCCGATGAGCGGCAGCAGGTCCAGCTTGTACCCGAACAGCCACTGCATGAAGACGCCGAGCACGAACACGGGGATGCCCCAGATGATGAGCGCCGCCGTGGTCAGCGTGGTGTCCCAGAAGGTGAACTGCCTCAGGGCCGAGTAGATGCCCAAGGGGATGCCGAGCAACTCGATGAGCACCGCCGCGAGGGCGAGCTGGATGGTGTTGGGAGCGTTCTCCCTGATCATCTGCAGCACGGGCTTCTGCAGCTGGTACGACTCGCCGAGGTCGCCTCGCACGATGCGACCGAGGAACTTGTAGTACTGGACGTACAGCGGCTTGTCGAGGCCGAGACGGACGCGGATCTCCTGGATCTGGCCGTCGACGTCCTCGAGGAACCAGCCGTCGCGGCGGCTGCCCACGAAGTGGCTCGGCGGCCA
The DNA here is from genome assembly GCA_903921965.1 of uncultured Thermoleophilia bacterium. The sequence goes on from CAIXSE010000312.1 coordinate 6,595, forward strand.
GTCGCCGATGAGCGAC
>CAIXSE010000313.1 GCA_903921965.1 uncultured Thermoleophilia bacterium
CTCGGCCCTGGTGCAGGCGCAGCGCGCCCTCTCCCGGCTCACGTCCGCGGGGCGCGCCGGCGCCGAGGCGGCGCCCGAGGGCGAGATCTTCGCCGGCGACATCCGCGACGTGGTGGCCGGCATGATCACCGGCATCCTCGGGGAGATGGGCAAGACGCCGTCGGCCATGTCGCGCGACGAGAAGATGGAGGTGGTGAAGCGGCTCGAGGAGCGCGGCGCGTTCCTCGTCAAGCGCTCGGCCGAGCAGGTCGCGGAGGCGCTCGACCTCTCGCGCTACACCATCTTCAGCTACCTGAAAGAGATCCGCCACGGGACTCCCGCCAACGGCGGCCCCGGGGACGGCGCGGACGCTCCCTCGGTGACGGCGGAGTTGACGGCGTGAGCGAGGCCCTCGCACGCGCCGTGCCCACCGGCGAGGACGCCACCCGGACCCTCCACCAGCTGGTGGCGGGCTCGGGCTGCCGCTCGGTCGCCGTGATCGGGCTGGTCAAGAACGCCGGCAAGACGACCGTCGTCAACGCGCTCCTCAAGGCCGAGGCCGGCTGTCTCGGGCTCACGTCCCTCGGCCTGGACGGGGAGCGCACCGACCACCTCACCGGCCTGGCCAAGCCGCGGATCTCGCCGCCGCAGGGCACGCTCGTCGCCACCACCAGAGGCTCGCTGGAGCGCTCACACTACGCGCTCGACGAACTCGAGGAGCTGCCGTTCCACACCCCGCTGGGCCGCGTCGTCATCGGCCGCGCCGGCGGCCGCGGAGAGGTCGAGGTCAGCGGCCCCACCACGCTGGCCGAGCTGCGCGCCACCGTCGAGCGGCTGCGAGCGCTGGGCGCCGTGCAGGTGCTCGTGGACGGCGCCATCAACCGCATCGGCAGCGCCTCGCCGCGGGTCAGCGACGGCCTGGTGCTCGCCACCGGAGGCATGGTGGGCGACACCCTCGACGAGGCGCTCGAGACCACGGCCGCGGCCGTCGAGATGCTCACACTGCCGGCCGTCGACGACGCCGCGCGCGCAGCGCTCGAGCCGCACGCGGCGGCCGGCCGGCGGGCCGTGTGCTTCGGGCCCGACGGCCGCGCGACCGTCCTCGACCTGCACACCGTCGTCGGCGAGGGCGTCACCGTCGCCCGGCAGGTCGAGCGGCTGGGCGCCGCGATGCTCTTCGTGGGCGGCGCCCTCACCCAGGAGTTCGTGGACGACTTCGTGCGCGTGCTGCCGCCGCGGCGCGAGCTCCGGCTGGTCGTGCGCGACGCGACGGTGCTGGTGCTGCCGCCGGCGGGCGTCGCGCGGCTGCTCAGGCGCGGCGTGGCCGTGCAGGTGCTCACCCCGCTCCGCTTGCTGGCCGTCACGGCCAACCCCTTCCGCGTACCCCAGCCGTACCGGCCCAAGGTCTTCTTCAGCGCGGTCGCCGAGGCCATCGGCGGCCGCGTCCCGCTCTTCGACGTCGTCAACCGGCTCACGACGGCCGGCGGCACGGCGCGAGACCTCCCCTCATGAAAGCAGGTGATGCCGTGAACTCACTCCGGCTGGACGACGGCCTCGTGACGCGCGCCCGCGCCGCCGCGGAAGCCATCGCCGACGACATCCAGCAGCACATCGAGGCGCACACGACCGACAGCACCGAGCGCGCCACCTTGCGGCTGCTCGGCGTGGCGGGCGTCAACGAGATCGACGTGCCGCTGGTCAACGTGGTCGTCGAGCACGCCCGCGAGCTGCTCCCGGGCGGCGTGATGCGCCCCTTCGTGGACGCCATGCTGCAGGCCGGCAAGACCGCGCAGGAGGTCGCCGAGGACGTCGCCGCCGGCGACCTGACGCTCGCCGAGGTTCCTGCGGAGCGGCGCGCGGCCGTGGACGCGCGCGCCGCGGAGCTCGCCGCCGAGGGCGTCGCCCGCATCGACGCCGTGCGCGCCCGCCGCAACGAGCTGGTCGCGCAGGTCGGCGAGCCGCTCAAGCCGTACGTCTACGTGATCGTCGCGACCGGCAACATCTACGAGGACTGCTCGCAGGCCAGGGCGGCGGCGCGTGCAGGGGCCGACGTGGTGGCCGTCATCCGCACCACCGCCCAGAGCCTGCTCGACTACGTGCCCTACGGCGAGACCACCGAGGGCTTCGGCGGTACCTACGCCACGCAGGAGAACTTCCGTCTCATGCGCGCCGCCCTCGACGAGGTCGGGGCGGAGCTCGGCCGCTACATCCGCCTGTGCAACTACGCCAGCGGCCTCTGCATGCCCGAGATCGCCACGATGGGCGCGCTGGAGCGCCTGGACATGATGCTCAACGACTCCATGTACGGGATCATCTTCCGCAACATCAACATGGAGCGCACGTTCGTCGACCAGTACCTCTCGCGCCTCATCAACGCCCGCGCCGGCATCATCATCAACACCGGCGAGGACAACTACCTCACGACGGCCGACGCCTTCGAGAAGGGCTACACGGTCGTCAGCTCCGACTTCATCAACGAGGCCTTCGCCCTGCGCGCCAACCTCGAGCCCTGGCAGATCGGCCTGGGCCACGCCTTCGAGATCAACCCGGCCAAACCCGACCAGGTCGTCTACCAGATCGCCGACGCGCAGCTCGTCCGCGAGCTCTTCCCCGGCTATCCGCTCAAGTACATGCCGCCCACCAAGTACATGCCGGGCGACATCTTCCAGGGCCACATCATCGACGGCATGTTCAACTTCACCGGCATCTTCACCGGACAGCACATCATGCTGCTGGGGATGCTCACGGAGGCGCTGCACACGCCGCTGCTCCAGGACCGCTACGTGAGCATCAAGAACGCCAAGTACGTGTTCGAGAGCTGCCGCGACCTGGCGGACGAGGTCACGTTCAAGCCCGGCGGCATCATCGAGACGCGCGCCAACGACCAGCTGCGGAAGGCCGTGGACCAGCTCGAGCACGTGCGCGAGATCGGGCTGTTCCGCGCGCTCGAGCTCGGCGAGTTCGCCGACGTGAAGCGCGACCCGGGCGGCGGGCGCGGCTTCGAGGGCGTCTTCAGGCGCCGCGACGACTACTTCAACCCGTTCTTCGCGGCGCTCCGCGACGGCCGCATGAGCGGCGCGCCGGAGGGCCCGCCGCCGGGCGCCTCGCTCGCGAGCGCGGAAGGAGGTCACTGATGCTAGTGCGACCGTACGGTGATACTCGTGATGACGGCGTCGTGCAGTTCTCCTTCACGCTGCCGATCGCGTACTCGGTGAAGTCCCACGACGTCGGCAAGCAGTTCCTCGAGAAGCTCGGGTTCCACACGGTGGCGATCGCCGAGTGCAAGCCCATCGACCCCGAGTTCACCTTCTTCGTGGCCTTCGGCCGCACCGAGACCGGCATCGACCCCGACGAGGTGAAGGGCGACTACCTCGAGGTCGAGGAGATGGACTACTACGCCATCAACGGCCTCGTCGAAGAGAAGCTCGGCCGCAAGCTGGTCGTCGTCGGCGCCGCCATCGAGAGCGACGCGCACACCGTGGGCATCGACGCGATCATGAACATGAAGGGTTTCGCCGGGAACTACGGGCTCGAGCGCTACCCGCAGATGGACGCGCTCAACATGGGCTCCCAGATCCCCTGCGCGCAGCTGCTGCGCACGGCGCTGGAGCGGGACGCCGACGCGATCCTCGTCAGCCAGATCGTGACGCAGAAGAACATCCACGTGCAGCACCTCACCCAGCTCATCGAGCTGCTGGAGGCGGAGGGCGTGCGCGAACGCTTCGTACTCGTGGTCGGCGGGCCGCGGATCACCAACGCGTTCGCCAAGGAGCTCGGCTACGACGCCGGCTTCGGACCGCGCACCACGCCGCTCGAGGTGGCGTCGTTCCTGGCCCAGGAAGTCGTGCGTCGGCACCAGGACGCGTAACCCTATACGATTGGTTGTGAACTCATACACAGGTGTGTCGTGATGCAGTGCGTGGAGAGCGCCTAGGGGGCTGCAGCCACACACGCGACGGCACAAGGAGGCCATCGTGTCCGACAACGACATCGTCATCCTGTCGGCGGTCCGCACCGCGCAGGGCAAGTTCCAGGGCGGGTTCGCCGGTACCCCCGCGGTGGACCTCGCCGCCGTCGTCATGACCGCGGCGCTCGAGCGCGCCGGCGTCAGCGGCGAGCAGCTCACCGAGGTCATCTTCGGCAACGTCATCCAGGCCGGCCTGGGCCAGAACACCGCCCGCCAGGCAGCGCTCAAGGCCGGCATCCCAGAGAACGTGCCGGCGATCACCGTGAACCGCGTCTGCGTCTCGAGCGCGTCCGCGCTCGCCATGGCCGCGGCGGCCATCAAGGCCGGCGACGGCGAGGTCTACCTCGTCGGCGGCACCGAGAACATGACGCGCGCACCGTGGCTGCTGCAGGAGGGC
>CAIXSE010000314.1 GCA_903921965.1 uncultured Thermoleophilia bacterium
CCACGCCCTGCTCGAGCAGGCGGGCGAAGCTCTCGACTACCGGGAGGCGTGGCCGCACCTCTTCCCCGTGGCCAACTGCCCGCCCGACCTCATGCACAAGCTCGTCGCCGACATCGTCCACAACGACGAGCGGTTCTCGTGGGAGAGCGACGTGCTCGTGGGCCTCACGGCGTGGCACGCGCAGCGACGCGACCTCGCCGACGTCGCCTTCACGGTCGTCGACATCGAGACCACCGGCGCCACCCCCGGCGCGGCCAAGATCACCGAGATCGGCGCCGTGCGCATCGAGGGCGGCCGCGAGACCGGCACGTTCTCCGCTCTGGTCAACCCCGGCGTGCCCATCCCCGAGATGATCACCGGCATCACCGGCATCGACGACGCCACCGTGGCCGACGCGCCCCCCATCGACCAGGTGCTGCCGCGGTTCGTCGAGTTCGCCGCCCACTCCGTGCTGGTGGCGCACAACGCCCAGTTCGACCTGGGCTTCCTCGACTACGAGCTCGGACGCCTCGAGCGCCGCACCTTCCCGCGGCCGGCGCTCGACACCCTGCGCATGGCGCGCAAGCTGTGCCCGCAGCAGCGCTGCTCGCTCAAGGAGCTGGCGTACCGGTTCGACACGAGGGTCAAGCCGGTGCACCGCGCCCTGCAAGACGCGCAGGCCACCGGCGAGATCCTGCTCCTCTTCCTCTCCCGGCTCGAGGAGCAGGGCATGAGCACCCTCGAGGAGGTGGCGCGCTTCTGCGAGCCCGGGGCGCGCCGCAACTACCACAAGATCACGCTCACCGAGAAGCTGCCGACCACGCCGGGCGTGTACGTCATGCGCGACGGGCACGGCGCACCGCTCTACATCGGCAAGGCCGAGAACCTCAAGCGGCGCACGCGCGACCACTTCCTGCAGCGGCAGGCCTACCGCGCGCGTCAGGCCCTCGAGCTGCTCGACCGCTTCGAGGTCACCGAGACGGGCTCCGAGTTCGGCGCGCTCCTGCTCGAGCAGCGTCTCATCCGCAAGCACCGGCCGCCGTTCAACACGCACGGCACGCGCGTCGCCGGCTACTCGTACATCAAGCTGAGCGCCGACGAGTTCCCGCGCCTGTACGTCACGCCGAACCTGCGCGACGACGGCTCGTACTACGCCGGGCCGTTCCGCAAGGCCGGCGTCGCCCGGCGCCTCGTCGAGGCGCTCACCGGCGTGTACCCGCTGCGCACCTGCGCGCACCTGCCCGGCACGGGCGCACGCGCCTCGGCCGGCCCGTGCCACCGGTCCGGCACCGGCGCCTGCCTGGCCCCGTGCTCGCGCGCGCTCAACGGCGACTACGCCGCGGTCATCGCCGACGTCCGGCGCGTCCTCGACGGCCACGGCGAAGCCCTCGACGAGCGCCTGCAGCAGCGCCAGGCGGGCATGGTCCAGGCCCTGGCGTTCGAGCAGGCGGCGCGCGTCCAGGGCCAGCGCGAGGCGCTCGAGCGCGCCGTCCGCGGCATCCGCCGGCTGCACGCCGCCCAGGCGCACGACGCCGTGCTCGTCTACCCGGCGCGGCGGCGCGGCTGGGCGGCGCTGTGGGGCGTGCGCGGCGGCCGCATCGCCGTGGAGCGCGAGGTCGGCCGCACGGCGTTCGACCGCGCGGCCGCCGCCTCCCTGCTCGCCGAGCTCACCGGGGCCACCCCGCCGGCCCAGCCCCTGGCGTCGGCCGACATCGACGAACTGCTCCTCGTGCACTCGTGGCTCACGAGCAACCGCGAGTCGGTGCACGTGTTCGACGTGCGCGAGCTGCTCGGCGGCCGCCGCGCCGCCGGCGAGGCCGCGGACGCGCTCGTCGAGCGCGTCCGTCTCTGCGCCGGCGCCGCCGACCCGGCCGCCGCGCCCGACGCATGACGGCGTAGCCCCGGGGCCTCAGGCCCCGGCTCCTCCCGTGCGGCGCCCCGCAGGGCGCCGTGCGCGGGGCGGGCGGCTACGTGCCGGGCGGCACGGCCAGCGACCGCCCGCCGCGCGCGCTGCCCGGCGGCCCCGCCTGGTCGAGCCTCGCGACGATGCTGAAGCTCAGACCCGGCAAGGCCGCCGCGAGCTCTTCTTCCATGCGCGCGCTCAGACCCTGGACGTGCTCCACGGTCACGCCGCCGGCGAACGACAGTTCCATCTCCACGTACCGGCGACTGCCGCTGGTGCGCGTGCACACCGCCCCGACCTGCTCGTAGTCACCGTGGTAGTGCGCCAGTGCCCTGAGGATCTTGAGCTGCTCCGCCTCGGAGAGCGGCAGGTCGATGAGCGCGCGGAAGTTGCGCCGCACGAGACCGACCCCGGCCCACACCATGTAGAGGGCGATCACCAGGGCCACCGCCGGGTCGATGCGTTCGCCGACGCCGGGCAAGGCGACGCTCACCAGTGCCAGACCGACGGCGAACGACACCAGCACGCCGGCGTCGGTGAGCACGCCGATGCGGTAGTCGAGGTCGTAGCTGACCAGCAGCGGGGAAGGATTGGCACTGCGGTGC
>CAIXSE010000315.1 GCA_903921965.1 uncultured Thermoleophilia bacterium
CGCACGCCGCCGGCGGCGTCGCCGAAGCGCTCGGCCAGGCGCCGGCGGATGAAGCCGACAGTCTCCTGCGCCATCTCCGGCGTCGCCGTCTTGCCGGTGCCGATGGCCCAGATGGGCTCGTAGGCGACGGCGACGCCGGCGACCTCGGCCACGCCGACCTCGGCGAGGTCGGCGTCGAGCTGGGCGCCGATCTTGCTCTCGGTCTGCCCCGCCTCGCGCTCCTCGAGCGTCTCGCCGCAGCAGAGCACGGGCCGCAAGCCGGCGTCGAGCGCGGCGCGGACCTTCTTCGCGAGGTCGGCGTCGTTCTCGGCGTAGTACTGGCGCCGCTCGGAGTGGCCGAGGATCACGTACTGGACGCCGCACTCGGACAGCATGGGCGCGGCCAGCTCGCCGGTGAAAGCCCCTTCGGACGCGTAGTGCATCGTCTGGGCGCCGATCGCGACGGGCGTGTCGATCGTGCCCGAGAGCGACGTGTGGATGGCCACCGCCGGCGGGCAGACGAGGACGTCACGGTCGTCCACGCCGGCCACGAGGGGCCTGAACGCCATGAAGAAGTCGCGCGCCTGCGCCGGCGTCTTGTACATCTTCCAGTTGCCGGCCATGAGCGGGCGGCGGGCGGGCGCTGCCCCTCCGCCTCCCCCCCCGGGTCCGGCATCCATGAGCGCGTCCACACCCGGCAACGCGCGGCCCTCAAGGAACTCCATCGACGCACCTCCACCAGTGCTCACGTGGGTCAGCTTGCCCTCGAGCCCGAAGGCGCGTACGGCGGCGACCGTGTCGCCGCCGCCGGCCACCGTGACGGCGGCGCTCGCCGCCACCGCCTCGCCGACGGCCTTCGTGCCGGCGGCGAACTCCGGGACCTCGAACAGCCCCATCGGGCCGTTCCAGTAGATGGTACCGGCGCCGCGCAGCCGCCGGGTGAACTCGGCGACCGTCTGCGGCCCGATGTCGAGCGCCATGTCGGCGGCCCCGACCTCGCCTGCCGCGACGACACGGGCGAGCGCCCCGGCGGACGCCTCGGGAGCGACCACGAGGTCGGCGGGCAGGACGAGCGCGCACGTGGAGGCCGCCGCGGCGGCGAGCACCTCGGCGGCCTGCGCCACCTCGGCGGCGTCGGCGCCCTTGGAGAGGCCGACGCCCTTGCCCTGCGCGGCGAGGAAGGCGTTGGCCATGGCGCCGCCGATGAGGATGCCGTCGGCGAGCTCGAGCATCTTGCGGATGACGCTGATCTTGTCCGAGACCTTGAGCCCGCCCAGCACGACCACGAACGGCCGCGCCGGCTCGCGCAGCAGGCGCCCGAGGATCTGCAGCTCGCGCGTCATGAGCAGGCCGGCCACCGACGGCAGGTAGTGCGTGACGCCCTCTGTGGAGGCGTGCGCCCGGTGCGCGGTGCCGAAGGCGTCGTTCACGTACACCTGTGCCAGGCCCGCGAGACGCCCGGCGAAGACGGCGTCGTTGCCGGTCTCCTCCGCGTGGAAGCGGAGGTTCTCGAGCAGCAGCACCTCGCCGGGCTTCAGCGCCGCGGCCGCCTGCTCGGCCTCCGGGCCGACACAGTCGTCCACGGTGGCGACGGGGCGGCCGAGCAGCTCGGCGAGCCGCGCCGCCACCGGCTTCATGCGCAGCTCCTCGACCACCTGGCCCTTGGGCCGGCCGAGGTGCGAGGCGAGCACCACCGAGCACCCCTCGTCGAGGAGCTCCTGGATGGTGGGCAGCGCCGCGCGGATGCGCGTGTCGTCGGCCACGAGCCCGTCCTTGAGGGGCACGTTGAAGTCAACCCGGACCAGCACGCGCTTGCCGGCCACCGGGTAGTCGCTCACGGATCGCTTCATGGTGTCACCCCCCGATGCCCAGGTTCAGAGGACGCGCAGCGTGAGGTCGACGAGCCGGCACGAGTAGCCCCACTCGTTGTCGTACCACGACACGACCTTGATGAGCTTGCCCTTGGCCATGGTGAGCGCGGGATCGAAGATGGACGAGTGGCTGTTGCCGATGATGTCGGTGCTCACGATGGGGTCCTCCTGGTACTGGAGGATGCCCTGCATCGGGGCGCTCTCGGAAGCGGCCTTCATGGCGGCGTTGACGTCTTCGGCCGTGACCTCGGTCTGCAGCTCGGCGACGAGGTCGGTGGCCGACCCGTCGGGCGTGGGCACGCGCAGAGCGAACCCGTCGAGCCTGCCCTCGAGCTCGGGGATGACCAGCGAGACCGCGCGCGCGGCTCCGGTCGTCGTCGGGATGATGCTGAGCGCGGCGGCCCGCGCGCGGCGCAGGTCCTTGTGCGGGAAGTCCAGGACCTTCTGGTCGTTGGTGTAGGCGTGGACGGTGGTCATGAAGCCCTTCTCGACGCCGAAGTTGTCGACGAGGACCTTGGCCATCGGCGCCAGGCAGTTCGTGGTGCAGCTGGCGTTGGAGATGACGTCGTGCTTGGCGCTGTCGTACGTCTGGTCGTTCACGCCGAGCACGATGGTGGCGTCGGGGCCCTTGGCCGGCGCCGAGATGATGACCTTCTTGGCCCCGGCCTCGAGGTGCTTGGCGGCGGCCGCGCGCTCGGTGAAGCGGCCGGTGGATTCGATGACGACCTCGGCCCCGAGTTCCTTCCAGGGC